>NZ_JBLBVM010000047.1:0-139205 GCF_047250385.1 Glaciecola sp. MF2-115 | reverse complement strand
ACTGAAACGCTCAAAGACTTCATTCTGCCTGAGCCTGACCGGCCGGATTATCCTAGAGCCGTAAAGATAAAGCCAACAAGATTCCCATTAAAGAAAGCCGAACATCTAAGGAAAAAACCTTAACCGAACAGCATTATGCCTTCGCAGGAATGACGTTGAGGGGGCGCATAACTGAAGTTTAGGGGGTGCAGGAATAGCGTTTAGGGGATTAATATTTGGTTTTATTGCTTTTTTAGATTAACTTAGCTCAGGTATATTTAACGGAGAGAAATATGAAAAAGTCACTACTACAGCTTTTTGGTTTAATTGCCTTTTTATTCAGCTGTGCAAGCCATGCTACAGACTACTCAAAGTATAGCGAAGAGGCCCTTAGAAAAACCTTATCTGAAATTGCGATTGTAGAGACTAAAGTGCTTATGCCAATGCGTGACGGTGTAGGCTTATCGACGGATATTTATCGCCCTAAAAATGCACAGGGTCCGGTACCAGCAATATTTGTTCGCACACCATACAATATGAACACACTAAATATTCGTAGTCTGAGGAGTGCGGTTGAAGCGGTGAGCAGAGGTTATGCTTATATATTGCAAAATGAACGAGGCCGTTATTTCTCTGAAGGTAAGTTTGAAATTTTGGGCTATCCAAGAACAGATGGTTATGACGCGATGGATTGGATATCTGAACAAGATTGGTCGAACGATCGTGTAGGAACATTAGGTTGTTCTTCAACAGCTGAGTGGCAGCACGGGCTCGCCGCCATGGATCATCCAGCGCATGTTGCTATGATCCCACAAGCATCTGGCGCAGGCATTGGTAGAGTTGGAGAGTTTTGGGAACACGGTAACTGGTATACGGGTGGTGTTCAGCGCACTCTGTTTTTTATATGGCTCTACAGCGTAGATAATCCATTGCGAGCTCAAATTCCAGCAGGTTTATCAGCTGAGATCCGAACACAAATTGCTAAATATAACGATCTCTCAACTAATAAACCTGATGTGGATTGGAGTAAGCAAGTGCGTCATTTACCCATTCAAAACATGCTAACGGACCTAGGCGAACCTGAAGGTACCTTTGAAGAATTTGTTAAGCGCACACCTGCTTCTAAAGCTTGGTTTAACGGCGGGCTTTATCACGATAATGAAAAATGGGGCGTGCCCAGCCTTTGGTTTAACTCTTGGTATGACGTTTCGATAGGACCTAATATGGCATTATCAAACCATGCGAGTACAAATGGTGTAGATGCTGAAGTGCGCAATAATCAATATGTGGTTGTAGGACCTAACAATCACTGTCGTTTTGCAGGGCTTGGACCAGATTTTATCAGCGGTGATCGTAATCTTGGAGATGCTTCATTTGATGTAGACAGACTCATTTGGTCGTGGTGGGACAAATGGCTTATGCAAAAAGAAAAGGCCTTTGACCAAGACACACCAAAGATTCAGTACTATACAATGGGTGCAAATAAATGGCAGGGCGACCCGCAATGGCCACCTAAAGCAGCAAAAGAGGTCAAAATGTACCTGTCATCTAAAGGTAATGCGAACAGCCTCTATGGTGACGGCGAGCTCACTTTTGATAAGCCAGAAGTGGGTAAATCGAGTTACCACTACGACCCTATGAACCCTGTGCAAACGATTGGTGGTGGTGACTGCTGTAACGGTGGGTTAGTTACCGCAGGCGCCTTTGATCAGCGCATAATAGAAGCAAGAAACGATGTGCTGGTGTTTACCAGTGAGCCTCTTGAAAAACCAATGGAAGTCACTGGCTTCGTCGATGCTGTTCTACACGTATCATCAAACGCCAAAGACACCGACTTTGCAGTGAAACTCGTTGATGTAGCTCCAGATGGCACTGCATACATTATTGACGATACCATTTTCCGCGCACGCTACCGAGAAGGTTACAACAAGCCAAGCATGATGAAAGAAGGTGAGGTCTATAAAATCGATATGACGCCAATGACTACCAGCATTGAATTTCAAAAAGGTCATCGTATCCGCGTTGAAGTCACGTCATCAAACTTTCCGAAGTTTGCTCGCAACCTAAACACGGGCGGCAACAACTATGATGAAAGCGAAGGAGTGGTTGCCCACAACACAGTTCACTTTTCCGCTGAGCACCCATCGTATCTGATATTACCAATAGTGGAGTAGATTTAAAAATTAGGTGCTTATATAGCCCTGCTAGAATGATTTGGAGCATCACTTTTGCTTTGAGACTTCCTGACTCCTCAGGAATGATGTGGGGGGAAGTCATCTGTTTTATTTGTCAGCTCGTTTGGATCAAGCTGCCCGAAAAAAGTTAATAACTTTATTGTCCATCTAAAGGCGGCCCAATTTGCATAAGCCGCCTTCTAAAAGGCCCTATTCTAAATGCTCTGGCATATCAATAGGTGGCTTGTCATCTTCTAAGCCAGGACCTCCAAGCCCATCACCTATTCCTTTTAGTAATCTACCTAAGATATCTGCTCCAGTAATGACTCTTGGCGATACACTGGACCAAACCAAAATTACATCAGAGTGCAAGACATCTTCCGATTGTGGTGAAAGTGCGTGCGCCACCTTTAATCGCTGCAATGCATCGCCCAGAGTCGTATGCTCGTTATGTACAATGAGCGGTCTATGGCAAAAGCTATATGCGTCTTCCTTTATGCTTTCATCTAAAGTTGAGCGAATAAAGCCGTCTGCATCGATCATCAATAAAGGTTGCTCTTCTTCACTCAGCAACAAAGCCCATTTGTGCCCAGAGGCATTTACATTAGATACAAATTCATCATATTCAGGCGTACCTTTTTCTGGAAGTATTGGCAGGTCGAGCTTGCATGGCAGTTTAATCATACTTTTGGGGTCAAGTAATTCACCTTCTTGATTGACTGTCACCTTATCAATTTGTAAAAAATTAAGCGCTCCAATACCCCGAACATGTTCAACGTCGGTTTCTTCTGATTCAACATGGGCATGAATTAATGCCGATAATTCTTTTTCCCTGAAATATGTAATACCTTCTCTACCTAACCAGCCATCAAGTATCAACGCAGTCAACTTTGCCACTGGGTATAGGAGCACTTGATAAAACTTAATAATTGGCGTGAGCTTTGACGCAACGCGCAGGGCATTTCGAGAAAAATACGCTTGTGGGAATATCTCACCTAAAAAAGTAATTGCTACTGCTGAAAAGAGAAATGAATAAACACCAACGAGTACAGAGTCTGAGAGTAATGTTAACAACACATTAATCGAGACATTTCCCCACAAAATGGTTGAGAGGAGAAAGTTTGAATCCTCTCGCATGGCCAGGATCGTGGCTGCGTTTTCGTTACCTTGCTTTGTCTCAACTTCCAATTGTAGGCGGCTCAGACTAAAGAAAGCGATGTTCAAGCCTGAAAAAATAGCAGATTGGGTGATGCAAAACGCAATAGCTAACCAAATAACGATATCTTGTGTCATCAAAAATTCTCTTAGGTGTTTATTTCGAATTAAAAGTAATAGGTGCGATTAAGGTAGACGAGTATAAAGCTTAAAAAGTCACAACGTTAATTTATTAACTAATTAATTCATTATCTTTCAGATTAATTTGTTTATTTATTTAATTTGTGACTTTTTGTTAATTAGTTGTGTCTATACTAGTTGAGAAGGGAATGAATACGATTTTCATGGTGATTCATTGTTATTACTTTAGTCATTCTTGTTTATGTTATCAAAAACAGGAGGCTTCTTAAGTATTTACAAATTTGCGAATCCATGACGTTCCCATTTGGGTGAAGGTTTTTTAACAACACACCGACGCCAATTTCTATAATAAAAAGGAACAAAATATGAAAATTGCGATTCTTTCTCGTAATAAAAAATTGTACTCAACAAGAAGACTTCAAGAAGCAGGTCGTGCTCTTGGTCATGAAGTAGATGTGATTGATACAATGCATTGCTACATGGATATAACCAGCAATAGGCCTGTTGTTCGTTTGAAAGGGCAGGAATTACCACAATATGATGCGGTTATTCCACGTATTGGTGCTTCAGTTTCTTTTTATGGTACGGCAGTTGTGCGTCAATTTGAAATGACCGGAAGCTTCTGTGTGAATGAGTCTGTCGCGATTAGTCGTTCACGCGACAAATTGCGTTCGATGCAATTATTATCACGTAAAGGTGTTGGTTTGCCTCGTACAGGATTTGCGCATAGCCCAGATAACATTAAAGACTTAATTAAAAATGTAGGTGGCGCACCCGTTGTAATTAAGTTGCTAGAGGGAACTCAAGGCATAGGTGTAGTGCTAGCTGAAACTGCAAAAGCCGCTGAATCAGTCGTCGAGGCATTTATGGGCTTAAAGGCTAACATCTTAATTCAAGAGTTTATTAAAGAGGCGGGCGGCGCTGATATTCGTTGTTTCGTTGTAGGCGACAAAGTTGTTGCAGCAATGAAGAGACAAGGTGCTGAAGGTGAGTTTCGTTCTAATTTGCACAGAGGTGGCAGCGCCGTGCTTGTGAAACTGAGCCCAGAAGAGCGAGCTACGGCTGTTCAAGCTGCTAAAATTATGGGATTAAACGTCTGCGGCGTTGATTTGTTGCGTTCATCAAGAGGACCCGTAGTAATGGAAGTTAACTCCTCTCCTGGCCTTGAAGGTATTGAAACTGCAACTAAAAAAGATGTTGCTAAAATGATTTTTCAATTTATTGAGAAAAATGCGAAGCCAAACAAAACTAAGACGCAGGGTAAAGGCTAAACTTGCTTGAGCAGCGCCGCAAAAGCGCTGCTCTTTAATGCTTCTACTTAAGGATATTTTTTCTAATAGCCTTAGTTTACTTTCTTTCCGGCATTTCTTTAATGTATAAATCTTGCTTGCCGTAAGGTATCTCAAGATTGTTGAGTCTAAACTCTTTCAACACGCGACAGTTTAATTTATCGATTATACGTCCTCTCAGTGCTGGTTTTTCTATCCAAACGAGAAGCTCAAAATTGAGAGATGAGGGACCAAACTGGCGGAATCTCACTCTTGGTTCAGGATCAGTGCAAATCGTTTCTTCAGTGTTAGCAATTTCCATTAAAATGGAACGCACCAAATCAATATCTGCATCGTACGCGACGCCGATAGCAATTCGACAGCGTGATTTCTCATGAGGACCACCAGATTCATTAATAATTTTAGTATTGCCCATCACTGAGTTAGGGATCGTAATTTCAATATCATCTCTAGTTAGCATCCTCGTGCTACGGATCCCAATATGTGTTATTTCACCACGTTCACCAGAATCGAGGACAACATAATCACCTACCTTATAAGGTGCATCCGCCATAATAAAGACACCAGAAAAAAGGTTTGCTAATGTATCTTTTGCGGCGAAACCAACGGCAATACCAACGATACCTGCGGACGCAAGCCAGGCTGTCATATCAACATTCCAAATGGAAAATATTAAGTACACAGCTAGAACAATAATTATAATATTTAAGATATTCTGAAATAGAGGCAGTGTTTTGTTATTAACGCTTTGAAATTTCGTAGGGTGGAGCACTAAGCCTTGCAGCAACACTCGGTTACTTTTTAATATGAACGAAGTCCAAATAAGCATACCAATCGACATTAGGATTGATAATTCTATCGATAGCAAACGATGATTTAAAATGCTTAAAGCACTTGCTAGACCAAGTAAAAGAACAGTGTAATAAATGGGGGAATGCAATAGTTCTAAAAGGCCATTTGCCAATTTTACTTGTGAACGTTCGAGTATTTTACGCAAACCAGCAATCAGTACATATTTAAATACTGAGGCGATGACAAATGAAATCATGACAACCATGGTTGCCTGAAGCGCTGGGCTGTCACCAAATGTTTCTAACAGCGGGGAAATGTATGCTTGAAATTGTTTGAGCATTTTTCTAAAAAACCTTCTTGTCCTTATTTCGAATCATCTTAAAGGACATTAGGAAAGTTACAAACTATTTATCGTCGGAATTACGAGCTCGCCAAGCACGCAAAACAGATGCTCTCCAAACCCAATCTAAACTAAAGTAACCTAAAATCCCGAAGAAGACAGAACATATCGCACAACCCAGTATAAACGCTGGTCCTATTGTTGAAATGCTTTCAAGAAGCCATGTCCAACTGAGTTCGAAGTGAAACTGATCAACTTTAGTCCCAAGTACAGTACTGCCGACGAGATATGCACCGTAGAATATAGGCGGCATTGTTAAAGGGTTCGTCAACCAGACCGTTGCAACGGAAAGCGGCAAATTAACGCGAAAGATGATTGCGGCCGCCGTTGAAAAAATCATTTGGAAAGGGACAGGCCAAAATGCAAAAAATAAACCGATCCCAAAAGCTCCGCTGGCCGAACGTCTATTAAGGTGCCATAAATTTGGATCATGTAAAAGCGAACCAAAAACACTTAAGTATTTGTTTTTCTTTACATTATTATGGTCAGGCAAAAAGCGCCGTATAAATTTCTTTGCCATTAATCTAATCTCTCGGGGAAGACTGCTTGAGCAAGCTACATAGAGCAATGTTTGCATTCATTATTGTATTCCTAAGTAACTCATTTTGGCCGTTCTTACCTACAATTCCGATTATGGCGATAGTTGCAGTCATCGCTTTACTGTGCCTTCACTTTCGAACAAAAACTTGGATATCGGGTGCGATAGTCGGGTTTCTCTGGGCGAGCAGTGTAGGGCATTGGTATTCGTCTTGGCAACTACCAAATCGATATTTTAACGAAAATATTATTGTCGAAGGTGTTGTCAGTACATTACAAATTCAACTAAACAATAAAACTAAAATCAATACAATCGAAGATACCTTAGTATACGACAAAAAATCACTTAAATCAGTTGAGCAAAAAAGCTTCATTCTGCAATTAAACAAAATAGGCACTACTAAGCTTATTCATTCTCCAAAAATCAGGCTAAGTTGGTTTGAACCTAGTTTGATACTTAAGCAAGGCGATACTTTGAAGCTATTGGTTAACATTAAACGACCGCATTCCATTGGCAATGAACATGGTTTTAATCGACAGAAATGGTTGGCAAGTTTAAATATTGTGGGAGTGGGGAATGTTAAAACTAGTCCAAGTAATTTGCGCTTGGAAGCCAACACTAATCTGCGTCAAAGATTGTCAGACCAATTACTCAAATACGCCACACAAGTCGAACTACCCAACATTCGCTGGATACTGGCTTTAAGTTTAGGTGAGCGTGGCTTGTTTGAAGACGATGACTGGAAGTTACTACAAACTACCGGTACTGCTCATTTGTTCGCTATTTCGGGGCTACATTTAGGAATAGTCAGTTTGATGTTCTTTCAACTAGCAAAATTAGCGTTGTTTTTAGCAAACACTTACATCTGCCAGAATAAACAAACTAAAATTGGACCTCTGGCGCTTGCACTGAGCGTACCATTTTGCATTTTCTATGCATACTTGAGCGGGTTTCAAATACCAGTGAACCGCTCACTCATCGCGCTGCTGTTCTTGGCAATTTTGCTGCTTTACCAAGTTCATTGGCGAGCATCGACAATTTTACTTCACTTAATTGTTTGCTTTTTATTGCTTTTCCCCTTGTCGATTCTAGGCATGAGTTTTTGGTTCAGTTTTGGCGCGATATTTTCGATATGCTTTTTTGTTTGGCGTTATCCTGTGCGCAGGCATTCAGCGTTAAATACTTTTAAACAGACTGTTGGTCTTCAACTATTTCTAACCGTATTAATGATTCCTCTAATCGCATTGAATTTTGGTGTCCTGTCAACGGTATCAGCAATTGTGAACCTCATTGTAATGCCAGTGGTAAGCTTGATTTTAGTTCCACTGTGCTTATTCGTTGTGATCTCAATGATTTTACAAATTCATGCACTGAATAGAAATTTACTTCAGTTAATCGATTGGTGTTTCGAGCAACTTATTCTATGCATGAAAGTATTTGCTTCCGGTGAAAATGCCAGTGTTGATGTGAACATTGTTGGTCCTGCGGTGTGGTTGATATTATTGCTTATTTCGATTTTATTATTCTTGCCATACTGGCCGCATCGTAAAAAGGTGATTTGCACTCTGTTCTTAGTAATCCTTGCACAAAGCTTCGCTGAAAATAAACAAAGCAAAGGTTGGATGGTAAGGGTTTTTGACGTCGGGCAAGGACTGAGTGTATTAGTAAAATACAATAATCGCTTTTTAATTTATGACACTGCTCAGTCATTTCGCAATGACAGTAGCTATGCACAATCCGTTATTGCGCCTTACTTTGAAAATGAGCACAACTATTCCCAGCTAAATTTGGTAGAAGAAAACGTGCCTAGTATCGATTACTTAATCAATAGTCATATGGACAATGATCATGCTGGCGGAAATTCTTTCTTATTTAATCGATATAATGTGTCGCAATGGTTAAGCCCTGCAAAAGGGTGCACAACTAATGATAGTTTTCTGTGGGGACAGCTTAAAGTGGATGTTTTGTGGCCAACAAAAGAAGTATCAGGCGACGACAATAATCATTCGTGCGTTATCAAGATATCTGATGGTTCGTTTAGCGTGTTGTTAACCGGTGATATTGAAAAAGAAGCTGAGAAAGCGATTATTAACTTATATGCAAACAGCAATATTCTTGAAGCGGATATATTATTAGCACCGCACCACGGTAGTAAGACCTCATCTACATTACCATTTATGCAAGCAGTATCACCGCGATATGTCGTGGTAAGCAGTAAGTATTATAATCAATGGGGTTTCCCTCATCCTCATGTAGTAGCCAATTATAAAAGTGTTAATGCTTCAGTTTTTAACACAGCTTATGATGGCGAAGTTGTATTCGAATTTGCCGATGGCAAATTTTCAAGCAGAACTTATCGGCAAGCTTTATGGTCACCGTGGTATATGCATGTAAAGAAGAATGATTACTAAGAACAATATAGCTATTTTGTACCAGTTAATTCTAAAGTTTATATTCGAGCTTTGATTTTGAAGGGGGCATTTAATGAACTTATTAATGGGATACGTTATATTGCGGAGCAAGTTATGTATGCAAAGCTTTGTGAATTCGAGGGCATACGGTAAACTATAATGCTAAGCATATGAAATCGATGCAAATAGTAAAAGCAAAGGAGCAGAATGACTGCTAGTAATGAAATAGAGCCGAAGGTAGTTAAACGATTCCTTGGCTATTTAGTGCCGTTTAAATTCCCATTCTTTATCGCCATATTAGGGATGCTGGGCTATGCGGCTATCGATTCCTATGTCATTTCTCAACTTCAACCTATGATTGATGTTGGTTTGAAAGACGCTGAGTCTGACTTTCTGCGCATTGCTGCCTATGCGATTATTCCTCTGTTCATCGTTCGCGGTATTTTCAACTTTATGGGAAGTTACACTCTGAGTTGGATTAGCTCACAGGTAGTGATGAAAATGCGTCAGCAACTGTTCGATAAATACATTCATTTACCTGTTGAATTCCATGATCATCAATCGGCTGGCACACTTATTTCTAAAGTGACCTTTGATACTGAGCAGGTTGCAAATGCCGCTGGTAAGGCATTCTTAACTCTCATTCGAGAAGGCGCATTTGTTATTGGCTTGCTTATTGTGATGTTTTATCACTCATGGCAATTGTCCATTATCTTTTTATTGATCATGCCTGTAGTGGCTATAATTGTGAGTATTGTTAGCAAGCGATTTAGAAAAGTCAGTAAAGCCATTCAAAAAGCGATGGGCTCATTAACAACGGGTGTTGAGCAAGTCGTTAAAGGGCATAAAGTCGTCTTGATGTTTGGAGGGCAGGCATTAGAGTCAGAAAAATTTGAGAAGACGAACAACAATAATCGCCAGCAAACAATGAAGTTAGCAACTGCGCAGATCTTAAGTGTTTCAACCATCCAAGTTATCGCATCAATCGCATTAGCATTCGTGCTTTACATTGCTAGTACTCCCAATATGATAAATGAGCTGAGTCCCGGTGTTTTTGTTAACGTTGTCCTTGCGATGATGGCCTTATTAAAACCATTGAAACAAATAACGACGGTTAACAATGAGTTCCAAAAAGGGATGGCGGCATGCGCAAGCGTGTTTGAAATGCTAGATCAAGAGATTGAACCTGATACAGGAAAAACTGAGCTTTCCCGAGTAAAAGGCAATCTAGAGTTCAATAATGTTACCTTTACTTATCCGACCAAAACTGAACCAGCATTGCACAATATTTCTTTTAATATTAAAGCCGGTCAGACCGTCGCGTTAGTGGGGCGTTCTGGTAGTGGTAAATCAACCTTATCCAGTTTACTTACTCGCTTCTATCGTCCTGAATCAGGTGAAATATTAATAGATAATGTGGCACTCAATGACGTTACTTTGAGTTCATTAAGAAAGCAGTTTGCCCTAGTGTCTCAACAAGTCACTTTATTTAACGATTCAATTGCAAACAACATTGCTTATGGTTGCGTTGATAAAGTGAGTCGCGAACAGATCGAGCAAGCGGCTAAAGCAGCCCACGTTTCTGAGTTTGTGAACCAACAAGAGAATGGCTTTGATACGATTGTTGGTGAGAATGGCGTCACACTATCTGGTGGGCAACGGCAACGTATCGCAATCGCTAGAGCGATACTTGCTGATTCTCCCATATTAATCTTAGATGAAGCGACCTCTGCGCTCGATACGGAGTCAGAAAAGCTGATTCAAAAAGCCCTTGAAGAACTGCAAAAAAGTCGCACAAACATTGTCATAGCCCATCGTCTCTCAACCATTGAGAGTGCGGATTTAATCCTTGTAATCGAACAAGGCGAAGTTGTTGAACGAGGCACTCACAGTGAGCTGCTCGCCAAAGATGGCATGTACGCCCAGTTGCATAAAATGCAATTTTCACAAGGTTGATGATGGCCCTGCAGCATGCGTGGTATGAGAATAAAAAATGGGTGTGGCTATTCCTGCCACTAAGCATTTTGTTTTTTTGTATTAGCAGTGTTCGTCGAGCACTATATAAGCTAGGAGTATTGGCTTCTGACAAGCCTAATGCTTTTATTATCATCGTCGGTAATATCACTGTAGGCGGCAACGGAAAAACGCCTACGGTAATCGCAATTGCTGAACATTTGATGCAGAAAGGTTACCGTTGTGGTGTCTTATCTAGGGGCTACGGAGGCTCGCAAACAAGCTTTCCACATTTTGTGAGCGCTGCTGATGAGCCTTCACTGGTAGGTGACGAGCCTAAATTAATGCAGCATCGCCTGTCATGCCCAGTGGTTATCGATCCCAAAAGAGCGCGAGGGGCAAAATTTCTCGTTGATGCTTATCAATGTGATGTGATTATTTGCGACGATGGTTTGCAACATTACGCTCTAGAACGAGATTTCGAAATCGTCGTAATGGACGGACGAGGGTTAGGCAACGCAAAACTTCTTCCGATGGGGCCTTTAAGAGAGTTACCATCGAGGCTAAAAGAGGTTGATGTTGTCTTGTTCAACGGGCAGCCGAATGCGGCATTGACTATCGCCGAGGACAAACTGGCGACAATGGTGTTAGAACCCAATCAATGGGTAAATGTGAATACGGGGGAAAAGTGTGCAACGCTCCCTGTCATAGACGATCAAGTTGCAACGGCTATTGCTGGCATAGGTGATCCGAATCGCTTCTTTATTACTTTGTCAAAAATGGGCATAAGTTGCGACAAGACTATCGCTTTCCCCGATCATTACGCGTATCAATTAAAAGATATACCCAAAGGGATGGTCTTGATGACGGAAAAAGACGCAGTGAAATGTAGCTCTTTTGCTCACGATAATTGTTGGTATTTGCAGGTAAGTGGTAATATCTCAGCGAATATATATCAGCTTATTGATAACAAGTTGAAATTGCTGCAACAGCAGGTTTAAATATCATTGCAGCAACGGCAGAACTTATACTTATTTAGTATCTAAACTTAAGGACACTCATGGCTTTTGACAAGCAGTTATTAGACATTTTGGCATGCCCCGTATGTAAGGGAAAGTTGGTTTTACCTTTGGAACAAAAAGAACTTATTTGTCGCTTCGATCGATTGGCATATCCTATAAAAGACAATATTCCTGTGTTAATCGATACTGAAGCTAGAGAATTAACACTCGATGAATTGGACGCATTGAAAGGTGGATAATTTAGATTTCATCGTTGTTATCCCTGCGCGCTTTGGTTCGACACGTTTTCCGGGAAAGCCTCTAGCCTTAATCAAAGGCAAACCTATGATCCAACACGTTGTTGAAAGGGCTAACGAAGCTGGTGCTAAGCGAGTGATTGTTGCAACAGATGATAAGCGTATTGCAGAGGCTGTTAGTGCTTTTGGCGCTGAAGTTTGTTTGACTCGCAACGATCATGAGTCGGGAACTACTCGCATTGCTGAGGTGTTATCTAGCTTAGGCTTTGCAGATGATACGATCGTTGTTAATGTCCAAGGCGATGAACCTTTTATTCCAGCGCTTAACATTCAGCAAGTTGCGCAAAACCTACACGACAATAATCAAATACCCATGGCAACGCTCAGTTATCCTATTGACGATGCCAGTGATATTTTCAATCCAAATGTCGTCAAAGTAGTCACAAATAGTAATAAGCACGCTATGTATTTTTCACGTGCACCAATACCCTATGCTCGCGATGAATTCGCAGGTAAGAATAATGATGATATTAACTTAGGTGACTTATCGTCTCTTTATTTACGACATATAGGTATTTATGGGTATAGGGCTGGTTTCGTAAAACAATATGAAAGTATGCCTGCTACTCAGCTTGAAAGGACTGAGTCTTTAGAGCAATTGAGGGTATTGTGGCATGGGCATGTTATTCATGTAGATGTAGCAGCACAAGCACCACCTCATGGCGTTGATACGCCAGAGGATTTAGCAAAGCTGCAATAATTCGAACTGAAAATAATGAGTAAGGGGCCTCGCCCCTTATTCAGACTCTGACTCGTCTTCTTCGACGGGCACTGCCCACAGGTCATGCTCGTCGGTATGAATAATCTCAACCCAAAGGCGTTGCCCTGGTTGTACATCAAAAACACCATTCAAATGAACGACACCGTCGATTTCTGGTGCATCACCAAAAGTACGACCAATCGCACCTTCGCTATCTACGGAATCAATAACAATATTGTATTCGCTACCGATTTTGTCTATCAGGCGTTGCTTGCTAATTTCCGATTGGACTTCCATGAAACGCTTCAATCGTAATTCTTTAACTTCTTCATCCACAGGGTCGGGCAAGTCGTTCGCCTTCGCTCCATCTACAGGTGAATACTTAAAACAACCAACACGATCTAATTGTGCTTCTTTAAGGAATTGAAGTAATTCTTCAAACTCTTCTTCTGTTTCGCCCGGAAACCCAACGATGAAAGTTGAACGAATGACTAATTCTGGACAAATTTCACGCCATTTCTTGATGCGTTCTATTGTCCTGTCAGCACTACCTGGTCGTTTCATTAAGCGAAGTATACGTTTGCTTGAGTGCTGAAACGGGATGTCTAAATATGGAAGCACTTTACCTTCTGCCATCAAAGGTATGAGATCATCCACATGAGGGTAAGGATAGACGTAGTGGAGTCTTACCCACATATCCATCTCACCTAACTTTTCACACAGCTGTTGCATGTGGGTTTTTACCGGCATGCCGTCCCAAAAGTCAGTTTTGTATTTAACATCAACGCCATAAGCACTGGTGTCTTGTGATATCACCAATAACTCATTTACACCGGCGGCTTTTAGGCGCTTTGCTTCGCTAAGTACTTCACCCACTGGACGACTTACTAAATCTCCACGCATCGAGGGGATAATGCAGAATGTGCAACGATGGTTGCAACCTTCCGATATTTTTAAATAAGCAAAATGCTTTGGCGTGAGTTTTACGCCATGGTCAGGCACTAAGTGTAAGAATGGATTATGTTCAGGCTTTGGTAAATGCTCGTGAACCTGACTGACAACTTCTTCATAGGCATGTGGACCTGTTATAGACAGCACGTTTGGATGAACTTCACGGATTTCATCTTCTTTAATACCTAAGCAACCCGTTACAATAACTTTACCGTTTTCAGCTAGTGCTTCACCTATAGTATCTAGTGACTCTTGGACTGCTGAATCGATAAAACCGCACGTGTTGACGATAACTAAGGCTGCGTCGTTGTAAGTAGAAACAACGTCATAACCTTCAATACGCAATTGCGTTAGTATTCGCTCTGAGTCAACCAAGTTTTTAGGGCAGCCTAAGCTAACAAAGCCAATTTTAGTACTTTGTGTTGGAGCAGAGCTTGCACTGATTGACGCTTGATGTTGTTCATCAATCATTTTTGATGGAATTTCTAAAGTCGTCGTCTGACTTGCTGCTGAGTTACTACTCTTCTGTACAGCTTGAGGGTCGAATTGTTTTACGGTCATATTGTGTCTCTACTTACTCTAGTCATTCATTTGCCTTAACTAACTCACATATATCAACTTACACATATCAACATACGTAAATTAGCATGCATGAAATTACACAGAGCAGTGTTCATGTGTTGGTTTTGCTGCTTCAATCGCCGTCTCGACGCAATCGAGCGAGGCGAGAGGAGGCTAGGGCTGTTTTTTAATTTCGCGGATTATACAGGAGATTTAATCTAAAGTCTTATGCACGTGAGGAAAGAGAAAGTGTATTTGTATGGGCAGTTTTACCTGCATTATACGATGGCTTTAATTCGATTTCGGCCTTCATCTTTTGCTTGATAAAGAGCTGTATCAGCCATTTCTATCCATGCTTCAAGTTCGTCGCCATGTTTGTACTGTGCTGCGCCAACGCTTATTGTTAATCCAATATTAGATTCAAAACGATAGGCTTCAACGGTTTCAACTAATCTTGTGGCTATACACATTGATTGTTCAGCAGAGGTCTTGGGGAGTAGGACAATAAATTCCTCTCCACCCCAGCGAGCAGCTACATCCCCGGCTCGCAGTACTTTAGACAATATTACAGAGAACTGCTGTAATATTTTATCACCAACTAAATGACCGTACTTATCATTCACTTTCTTAAAAAAATCAATATCAATCATTAAAAGCACGGAATTGCTATTGTGCCTGAGTATGTTGTTTAAATGATCCTTTAAGGTCGACATGAAATAATGGCGATTATAAAGGCTGGTTAAACTATCATGGAAAGAAATGTACTCTAGGTTTTTATTTGCAACAAGAAGTTCTTCTCTCGTTTTTTCTAATTCTTTGTTTTTATCGTGCAAGGCAGCCATAACCTTTTTGGAAACTAAATATCGCCATAAAAAAACCATGAATATAAAAGTGACTGCGCCGCCAAGATAATAGAGTAGGGTATAGTCAGTTTGCTTCACAATCTGAACATTACTCCATCTATTTAATATTTCATTGTGCTGACTCGTCGAAATTTGTTCTATCGCTTGATTAAATATGGGCACTAAATGCGCGTTGGGTTTTGTGAAACCAATACGTAATTGATCTTGAAGGGAGATCCAGCCATTGATTTTCAAATATCTTAGATTGAGTTTGTTTATTGTTAAATTAATTGAATAAAGAGAACCTACATAAACGTCAACAAGACCTTTATCTGCAGCGATAAGACCATCTTCTTCGGAAGCGACGGTTTGTATTTTTATGTCAGGGTAGAAACGTGAAATATATTCAACTAATCGATAACCTTCAACGACACCTAAGGTTAGTTCACCCACAGCCCCTAAATCTTGCATGAAGGGAATGTCTTTTTTGCTAACCAAAACGTTCGGACCGATAAAGTAGGGAATTGTAAATGATAAGAAGTTCTCGCGTTCGACAGAGCTGTTTAGCAATAGATTGACATCACACTCGCCTTTTCTCAAAGATTCAAGGGTCTCGTTCCAGGACTTAGTTGGCACTAAGGTAAAGGAATAATCTGTCAGCTCTTTAAAAACCTTAAGATAGTCGCTTGCGATCCCTGTATGCTGTCCGTCAACCATACCTTCGAAGGGCATCCAATCTGGATCAACGCAAAAATTTAGAATCTTCTCCGAATCGCTATCTTGTGCGTGAGTCTGAAATGACAATAGAATAGTTAAACTAGCCAATACCGAAATTATTAGACTTTGTTGTTTAAGACGCAATTTAAACGATAAGCGCAAGGCTTGTTTACTTAGCAACGAGTTCAACCTTGTTGATTAGTTTTGTATTAAATGTACACTTATTAACGGCGTAGGTGTGTATTATATTCAATATTTCTTTTTAGATTTTATGATTTAAAACAATAAAACCGTGAATATTGTTTGGCTATCGTTTTGAAATGACCGTTAATTTGCACATGTCGCCTCTTGGGGCTGCGAGTTTCAAAGTTAAGGGAATTCAAACATTTAATAATATAGTTTAATGTACTACGCCTCGTATACTTAATGGCCCTCGTTCTAACTTTGTGAAGCCTTTAGAAAATTTATTTAGGGATGGGTATATGCTTGCTTGTTAGTTGTTTTAGCCCATAAAAACTCTTCTTACATTAATGGTAAGTGACTTGCACTTAGGATTGAATTTGTATTTTTTGAAAGTTGACATATTTTGAATTATCGACTCGTTTTATTACTCACCCTGGCATGTATTTCATCAAATATATACGCTCAAGTTCAAGCTGAAGTAGATCGCTTTATACAAGACGTGAAAGTAAAAACGTTTGACTGCCCAAGTGATGAAATTATTCCACAATTGGATGACTATCTATCGAGTCAAGATATTACCGAGACTCAACGGTTTAAGCTTCAAGTTGAAAAAACGCATTGGCAAATTTGCATGGGTAATTACGGTGATGCTGAAGAGACGATTGATTTGCTTATAGCAAATCCAATAGCCCTACAAAGTGAAGAGTATTATGCCTTAGCGGTGTATCAAAAAGGTTTTCTGTTCGATATAAAAGAAGATGAACGCCGCTGTGATTATTATGAACAAGCAAAATCCTTATCATTAAACAAATTTGATGATATCAGTTTAAGTTCAGAGCTCGGCCTGATGACCTACTGTGAAGCTGAGATTGACGATGGTCAAAAGCTAAAACGTTTATTTGATATATTAGAACATTACTCCATGCGTGGCGATAAACCTACCATTGCGCACATCCATAATAACATTGGCTTAATCTATGGCCGTTTGGGGCAACATGTACTTGCTGCTGAACAATTTCAAAAAACTCATGAAATAGGCTTCCCTCACTATCAGGGCGCCAATAAATACGCCTCTCTCATCAGTGTCTTTACATCCTTGTTGGCCAGTGGTCAATATGATGAAGCAGAAATCGTCATTGATGAATTAGACAAGGCAAGGGAAGCTGTAGATGTTCCTTTGGTACACGCTTGGTATTACTACGCTAAAGGCCGCTTCAATTTGCGACTTGGTCGAGTGGAAGAATTAAAGAAGAGTGTCAACGATTGGCGCCCACACCTTGAAGGGATGGAAACCACTATTTTTGCAGGCATTCACCACTGGTTTGAAATTGCAGTTTGTATCAACGAAAGGCAAAAAGAATGCATTCAGCAGTTTCTTTTCGCAGAAGAAAATAATGGACCAAGCTCACTAAGCTTCCTTGGAGGCAATGTTGATTATTTATCTTTGATGGCAAATGCTTATGCGGTAGCTGGAGATACTGATAAAGCGCGTCAGTACTGGAGTGCTTTCGAGGATGAACTGCGAGCTACCTTGGCAAACTATCAGTCGTCGGGGAAAGTACTTGGTGTGGCAAATCTATACAACAAGATCCTAGAGCTCGAAAATAGTGTGATAAGAGAGCAAAAAAATAGAGATAGATTCACAGTGGCGCTGCTGGCTGTGTTCGCTGCTGCTCTGCTTGGTTTAGCTTTTTTATGGCGTCGGAAGCAAGCTGAGGCTCGTTCCTACGATTCAGTCACTGGCTTGTTGAATAGCCGAGCAGCCCTTACTAAAATTAGAAACGTGTCCGCACCCAGTGAGCACAAAACAATTGCATTGGCATTATTCGATCTAGCAAACTTTAAGGAAGTGAACCGTTTGTTAGGTTCAAATAGTGCTGATGATGCGATTCAACAGATCGCAATGACGTTCAAAAACATCACCAGAGATAGCGATATTGTGGGTCGCTTTGCACCTGAACAATTTATTCTGTGCTTGCCAGACATTGAAGAGACAAGTGCAAAGACATTCTTTGAGCGCATTAGGGTGGCACTCGAAAGTACGCACTTGGGTGATCAAAAAGATAGAAAAATCAGTGTTAGTTCAAGTATGAGCATATATTTGGCAAATGCCCCATTAGATGATTTAGATGAAGTATTAAATGACATGATGTTGTCTTTAAGTATGCAGTCTGAGGGAGCAAAATGAGAAACTTGCTCTTGATGTTTCTCTAAGCGCCTATACTTCCTCCGCATGAGATTAAAACTTCCCTTACACAAATATGATGAAGCAGGTCGAGTAAAACCGCCTTGGCTACTTTTTGTGTGTCTGTGTTTTTTGGCGCGGGGCATTGTGGTGTTTATTGCATCGCTTTCATTTCGGCAGGATGGTGGTTTGCTTCTTAGTATTTTTTATCCGGTTAAATCTCAGTTTTACCTTTCTCTATTTACAGCTATACCGGCCATTCTAACGCTATTCTTTTTAGGTTTTCGCGAACGAATTTGGAAAGCGCAACTTGGTATGTGTTATTTGAGCCTACCGATAGTGCTGGCATATCTCCTTATTTCTGATTTACTTATACAGCTTTATATTTTGCGTGCACAGCATTTCGCCTTTGCATGGCCAACTGCATTAACCTTGTGTTGTGTATTGTTGTTGGGCTGGTATTTGGTTACCAGCAAGCATATGCGAATTATGCTCGCTGATTGGCGTCTAAACTCCTAGATTTAGAAGCTTATTGGTTTGTTTAATGTGTTGCGCTGTCAAGTGCCTCATCGAAATAACGCTTAACACTAATATTACTATCGTTGACTAGACGTTCGTAACAGATTCCAGCAAATGCAAAGGTTTTCTCTTGATAGATTAACATGATTGACGGTGCCTCTTCGTCTTGAAGATTATATTGCCATTGCCCACCAGCTAATTTACGAAATGTCTCACCGAGATAAGCACCATAAATGTTACATATCGTGAAAACTGCCTTGTCTTCAAGCGCTTGTTCTTTGTAAGTCGCTAGAAACTTTAGGATAATAGTGTCAACTAGTGCAATGCTTTCGGGAGAAAAGTCCAGATCGATATCAAATTCTTCTTTACTGGTTTTAATGGCATCTTCCGCGCTTTCACGCATCAATTGATTTAATGCTTGTTGTTCCATAGTGACTCTGCGTTTACTCAAAAAGGGAAATTATTGCTATAGACGGTAAAACAATTCGCCGGTGATGTAAAATAAGGTGACTTAGTACTTTCGTGCTTTTGTGTGAACAAGAAGCTTAGTAAGCTAATAAAAATGAGCGCTTCGATTAATAAGCTTTACCAAAACGGTGATTGTGTTTTGCTAGTATGATCTTACTTTAAATAGTAACGTAGACTATGGATTGTACAATTTTGAAATACTATTTATGAAATATGCTAGTGTTCTTCCGCTATCGGCCTTATCTGCTTTGCTTCTTATCAGCCTATTAGTTTCGTTAAACCTGATTCCCCCTGGCATTCAACTTATTGAGTCCCTTCAAGCACAAATACCTAATGCATTTTTCCTAATCATTTTTCTAATTATTTTATTAGAGTCAATCATCTACGTTGGCTTCTATTTCCCCGGGCAATTTTTTGCTGTTATTCTCGTGGTTGGAGCAAAACCTACAGCTTTGGATGTACTCTACTTGACTATTTGTATGGTACTGGCAGCTACAATAGGCTCATTTATAAATTTCCATCTAGGCAAAGTCGCCGGTAAGCGCTCAGAGGAAAACGGCAATAAGATTGAACAAAAAGAAACTAAATTAAAGCACCTGCTGTTGGCTATGATCCACATAAACTCACTTGCTTTTTTTATGTTCTCCCAAGGCAACCAGCAAAAATCTTCTAAAGTAATAACCTTGGCTGGCTTGTTGAACTTGCCTTACTATTTATTACTCATCGCTGGTACCGCCGTTTTAAGCGAAGAAGTCATGGCGATGGCTGAGAACACGACACTATTAATTACAATTGTAAGTGTTTGGTTATTAATAGCTATTGCATTGGATGTGAAGCGGCACAAGCAGCGGGATCTTGCTTCTGACTGAGTGCTAATTTGCGCTCAATGCTTGGTGGTTTACTTAACTCAATAGTTTATTAACTAATGAGATTGCTTGGCTGTTAGCTTGCCAAGTAATGTATTTGCTATTTGAGGATATGACGAATCGCTCTACTAGCAGCGACCAAACCGAACGTGGCAGTCACACCAACAAACGCGCCGAAACCAGTCGCACAATCCATTTTTCCGGCACCTTGTTGCTGGCTTTTCTCAAAGCAAACCGAGCCATCTGCTTGGGGATAACGCAGTTGTTCAGTCGAATAAACACATTCGACACCAAAGTTTCTTTTTGGGTTTTTACTGAAGTTATAAAACCGACGAAGTTCTGAACGTAACTTAGCCGCGAGGGGATCTTGAATCGTCTTCGCTAGATCATTACATGTAATCTGTAGCGGATCTATTTGCCCTCCAGCACCTCCAACCGTGATGATTTTTATTTTATTCCGTTTACAAAATGCAATCATCGCCGCTTTGGCTTTAATACTATCTACCGCATCAATTACAACATCATAAGTATCGTTGATATACTCGCGAAGTGTGTCAGTCGTCACAAAGTCCTCGATTGCTGTCACTTTACACTCGGGGTTTATATCAAGGATTCGCTGTTTCATTACCGCAACTTTAGATTCATCTATGGTTGATGAGAGAGAATGAATTTGTCTATTAACGTTGCTAAGCGCTATATCATCTAGGTCAATAAGCGTAATATTTCCAACCGCACTTCGTGCCAAAGCTTCGGCACTCCAAGAGCCGACACCACCGATACCTACAACCACTATGTTGGCATTTGTTAGTTTTTTGAGGCCATCATTGCCGTATAGTCTGGCTAGTCCTGAAAAACGGTTGGTAGTGTTTTCGGTCGTCATGAGGCTGTGTATTTTTCCGTCGTCGAAAGTGTCTCGAAATACAATATTTAAGATTCTAAAAAATCGAATCTAACGTACTAATTTTAGCGAGATACCTTTGAATAGATTCATGTTTAAATATGAGGATTAACGTTCATCGATTATTAGTCGCATTTTATCGGTATAAGCAAGTTTACAAATGCTTGAATATGCTAATGGTACGACACTAAAAACAGAAATGGAAAGTTTGTTTTTCAATTTCTAAAATTTATTGTTAGACCATATTGGCGGTTGCTTCTAATTGAATTAAGTGGAGAAAATGATGACAGATATAAACCCAACTATAAATACAACAGTGAGCGCCGAACTAAACACCTCAACGATAACGAAGGTGGTAGAAGGCATGTCTGCATCTGATGGTGCTGGTGTTAAGTTAAAGCGTGTATTGGGTCAACCGAAATTGCAACGACTGGATCCATTCTTAATGTTAGACGAGTTTGGTTCTGAGGATGCACAAGACTATATAGCAGGCTTCCCAAAACATCCGCATAGAGGCTTTCAAACAGTTACCTATATGCTTAACGGTAAAATGCAACATAAGGACTCTAGCGGCAATGAGGGAATTATTGAAGACGGTGGTTTGCAATGGATGAATGCCGGCAAAGGTATTATTCACGAAGAAATGCCGATGCAAATTGAAGGTAAGATGCGTGGCTTTCAATTGTGGGTGAATTTACCTTCAAGCGAGAAGATGTCGAAGCCAGGCTATCAAGATATTCCAACGGCTAATATACCAGAATTAAACAGTGAAAAAGGCTCACTAATTAGAGTGTTAGCAGGGAACTTTAAAGGCCAAGAGGGAGCTGTTTCCACGCAAGCAGTAAAACCACAGTTCTTCGATTTCCACTTGATGGATAATGAATCGCTAGAAGTACCAACGCAAAGCTCCCACAACGGTTTCTTGTATGTTTATGAGGGCGAGGTAGATGTCGCAGGACAAGTGCTGACTAAGGGGCAGCTAGGTGTCTTAGCTTTTACTGACAAACTGATTTTGAACACCAAAAGTGCAGCGAAAGTAATTTTAGTGAGTGGCGAGCCTATTAATGAACCTGTCGTACAATATGGCCCATTCGTAATGAACACTCAGGAAGAAATCAATCAAGCTTTGCGCGATTTTCAGCAAGGCGTACTAGCTTAGAATATTTCAATTAATATTGTTAACAGCACCATTTTTGGTGCTGTTTTTGTTTTTACTTAAAACAATTCAGCTAATTATAGAGGTTTTACATTGAATTAAGCAGCCATCTTCAATAACATCAAAGGAATTATGAATTGAAAGGAATGCAAATGAAGCCTGTTGTTCTCGCTGGTGGCACTGGAAGCCGATTATGGCCAAAATCCCGCGCAGCATTACCGAAGCAATTTTTATCTTTAACTTCTGATAATACGATGTTGCAAGATACAATTTTGCGTTTGCCTACCGATAAAATGGATCCACCGTTATTTATCTGTAATGAGGATCATCGCTTCCTCGCTGCAGAACAACTGCGTGTCGCAAATATAGATTATGACAGTATCATCTTGGAGCCGGATGGCCGTAACACTGCGCCCGCTATTGCACTTGCTGCATTGAGGGCAATTCAGCAAGGTGAAGATCCGGTACTTTTGATTCTTGCAGCAGACCATCTTATTGCTGATCATCAAGCATTTCACGAAGCAGTGGATAAAGCGACATTACTAGCAGCAGAAGGTAAATTAGTCACTTTTGGTATTGTACCCACCGAAGCCCATACCGGATATGGTTACATTAAGTCAGGTGACGGCGTTAGTGAGTTAGGTTATGAAGTAGCTGAATTTGTTGAAAAGCCCGATTTAACAACGGCTCAGCAGTATTTAAACAGCGGCGATTATTTCTGGAATAGCGGCATGTTTATGTTTAAAGCCAGTGTTTATTTGAAAGAGCTAAGCAAGCACGCTCCAGACATTTTTGCAGCATGTACTAACGCGATGGAAAATACTGATAAAGATATGACATTCATTCGTGTCGACGCTGATGCCTTCGCAAAGTGTCCTGATGATTCTATCGATTACGCCGTAATGGAAAAAACATCAGATGCTTGCATGGTTCCACTAGATGCAGGCTGGAATGATGTTGGTAGTTGGACATCCTTATGGGAAACCTCCAAGAATAAAGATCAATGTGGCAACGTAGTCATTGGAGACGCCATTCTTGACGGCGTTAACAATAGTTACATTAATTCTGAGCAACGCTTAATTTCAGTTATTGGGCTAGATGATGTTGTGGTGGTTGAAACCAAAGATGCGGTTTTGGTTGCCAATAAACATAAAGTGCAAGACATCAAAAATGTTGTTAATAAATTAAAAGCAGAGAAACGCTCGGAATTCGAGTTTCATCGTGAAGTTTTTAGACCATGGGGTAGTTACGATTCGATTGATAATGGCAAGCGTTATCAGGTAAAACGAATCAGTGTAAAGCCGGGTGAAAAACTGAGTGTACAAATGCATCATCATCGCGCTGAACATTGGATTGTTGTATCTGGAACCGCGAATGTCACTGTGGGTGAAAAAACCTCTTTAGTGACGGAAAATGAATCTATCTATATTCCAATAGGCGAGATTCATGCATTAGAGAACCCAGGTAAGATATTATTGGAACTTATTGAAGTGCAATCTGGCGGTTATTTGGGAGAAGACGATATTGTTCGTTTTTCAGATCGTTATGGCCGAGTCGAAATCAAAAAATAAAACGGATACATTAGTTGGCAAACGTACTCGCTCGCTAATTAAATTTAATTAAATATCAAAAATGAAAGAATTTAAGTTATGACAAAAATTACATGTTTCAAAGCCTACGATATTCGTGGAAAATTATTAGAACAATTAAACGAAACGGTAGCTTATAGAATCGGTCGTGCATTCGCTGAGGAATTACAAGCAAGGACTGTTGTCATTGGTGCAGATGTTAGGAATACATCCATTCCCCTAAAATTGGCGCTTGCAGCCGGTTTAATTGATGGTGGAGCAAAAGTAAAAGACCTAGGCATGTGCGGTACAGAAGAAATTTACTTTGCTACAAAACACCTTGGTGTTGACGGTGGTATCGAAGTCACCGCTTCTCACAATCCAATTGACTACAACGGACTGAAGTTGGTAAAAGCTGGCTCAATTCCCATCAGTGGTGACAGCGGTTTGTTCGCAATTAGAGATAGAGCAGAAAGCTACGATGAAATGAATATCCAAGCACGTTTGTGTGCTTTCAGTGCGGGAGAATTAGTAAGTGATGAAGCCTTCTTAAAAGGAGAGCATTCAATTAAAGAAATCAAATTGCTAGAAACAAACTCATATGAAAGAGTCAGTTGTGTTAATGACTACGTGTTGCACCTTACTAGCTATATTGATTATAAGAAGCTCACGCCATTGAAGTTAGTCGTCAATGCCGGTAACGGAAGCGCTGGTCCGGCTTTGGATGCGATTGAATTTTTCTTTAAACATCAGAATGTACCAGTTGAATTTATTAAAGTTCATCATGAAGCCAATGGGGATTTTCCAAATGGCATCCCAAACCCTTTGCTCCCTGAGAATCGCGCCGATACAACAAATGCCGTAGTTGCAAACAATGCACATATGGGAATTGCATGGGACGGTGATTTTGATCGTTGTTTCTTGTTTGATGAAAAAGGTCAATTCGTTGAAGGCTATTATATCGTTGGCCTCTTAGCGCAAGCGTTCTTAGCCAAGGAAAAGGGGGCCAGTATTATTTATGACCCACGCGTCTATTGGAATACTGAAGAAATTGTAAAAGCCAGTCAGGGCAAACCAATTAAATGTAAGACAGGGCATGCGTTCATTAAGGAAAGAATGCGCAAAGAAGATGCCGTTTACGGCGGTGAAATGAGTGCACATCATTATTTTAGAGACTTTGCATATTGTGATTCTGGGATGATCCCATGGTTATTAGTCGCTGAGTTATTATGCACAACAAAACAACCTTTATCTTCGCTGGTTGAAGCACGTATTAAGGCTTTTCCTTCCTCTGGAGAAATTAACTCAACGGTTGAAAATGCAGGTCTGACCATTAAGAAAGTGGTTGAGCATTACACGGCTCAAGCTCAAGTGATTGATAAGACAGATGGCATTGGTATGGAATTTGGCACATGGCGTTTTAACCTAAGAAAATCGAATACTGAACCTGTTATTCGACTCAATGTTGAATCAAGAGGGGATATTGCGTTAATGGAAGAAAAGACGAAGGAGCTTATGGCTCTTATTAGCGCTTGATAATTATTTTCGCATTTATCGCTTGTATAGTTAACTGCAAAATTTAGCAAAGGTCGGAAACAAGAAAGGCGCCAATCGGCGCCTTTCTTAATAGTTAGTAACAGTGTTTATTACTTTTTAATTGGTGTGTACTTACGTTGTTCTTCACCAGTGTATAACTGACGAGGACGACCAATTTTCTGTCCTGGTTGACTTAGCATTTCGTGCCAGTGAGATATCCAGCCAACTGTTCTTGAAAGTGCAAATATACATGTAAACATATTGGTAGGAATACCTATTGCTTTCAACACGATACCTGAATAGAAGTCGACATTAGGGAACAATTTCTTCTCTGCAAAGTACGGGTCACTAAGAGCAATTCGCTCTAGTTCCATCGCTACTTCTAGTAGAGGATCTTTCAAGTCAAGTTCCGCTAGCACTTCATGACAGCTTTCACGCATGACTGTGGCTCTTGGATCATGGTTTTTATAAACACGATGACCAAAGCCCATTAGACGGAACGGGTCAGACTTATCTTTAGCTCTTTCGATGAATTCAGGTATACGGTCAACCGTACCAATTTCTTCAAGCATTTCTAAGCAAGCTTCGTTTGCGCCGCCGTGAGCAGGGCCCCATAAAGAAGCAACACCAGCAGCAATACATGCATATGGGTTAGCACCAGATGAACCAGCTAATCTCACTGTTGAAGTCGATGCGTTTTGCTCATGATCTGCATGAAGGATGAAGATTCTGTCCATTGCACGTTCAACAGCTGGACTAATTTTGTAATCTTCGGCAGGTACAGAAAACATCATATTTAAGAAGTTTGCCGCATAGCTCAGTTCATTTGATGGGTACACAAAAGGCTGACCGACATTGTACTTATAGCACATAGCTACGAGAGTAGGCATTTTCGCTATGAGGCGGTGCGCACTGCGAAGGCGCTGCTCTTCACTATTTACATCTAAATCACTGTGATAAAAAGACGACATTGCGCCAACGGTGCCACATAGCATTGCCATTGGATGGGCATCATTTCTAAAACCGTGGAAAAACATATTAATCTGCTCGTGAACCATAGTGTGACGAGTGATTGTTTGCTTAAATGTTTGGTATTCTTCTTCTGAAGGAGCATGCCCATGCAATAACATATGACAAACTTCTAAATAGTCTGAATCTCGAGCCAATTCATCAATTGGGTAACCTCTGTGCAATAATACTCCTTTTGCACCATCGATGAACGTTATTGAAGATTCACATGAACCTGTTGCCATAAAACCGGGGTCGAAAGTGAAATAACCATTTGCGCCCAAAGATCTAATATCAATAACTGGGTGACCCGCTGTTCCTGTTAAAATAGGAAGCTCGATTTCTTTGTCACCAGCTTTTAAAATGGCTTTATCATTTGCCATGTAATGTTCTCCTCGTTAGTTCTCTAATATAACGTTGAAATCGACCAAATTGTTCACAACGTTAAGAAAAGTGCCGGTATTTGTACTGGTATTGGAGTAATAAGTCAATTTAAATGCACATTCGTCTAATAATTATTCCTTAATTATAGCGAGTTTACTAAGTATCAATAAATGTTTACGACTAAAGGCTTAATATGCAACTAAAAATTGTAATTTACGAGGCGGATTGTTATATTCAAACCCGCTAAATTAAAGGAAAGTATTTTATTTCAATTTAGCAATATATTATTCACAAATTGTTAACAGATAAATGGCGTTAATTCGCTTCAGAAAGTAAAACACACAACTCAGGTTATCGCATAAGCT
The DNA here is from genome assembly GCF_047250385.1 of Glaciecola sp. MF2-115. Taxonomy (NCBI): domain Bacteria; kingdom Pseudomonadati; phylum Pseudomonadota; class Gammaproteobacteria; order Alteromonadales; family Alteromonadaceae; genus Glaciecola; species Glaciecola sp. MF2-115. The sequence goes on along the minus strand of NZ_JBLBVM010000047.1, from coordinate 112,148 downwards.
TTCGAGTTTTATGCATCACCTACGAACGACAGGCATATTATTGTGAAGAAACAAAGACCGGTAAATTTAGATCTTAATACAATTACCTTTCCACCAGCAGCTATCTCGTCAATTCTCCACCGTGTGACAGGCGTGGCAATGTTTTTCGCGTTGCTATTTGTTATTTATGCGTGGGCTACTTCAGTTGCTTCAATCGATGGTTATAATTCGGTTTTAGCTATGATGGACGCTTGGTACGGAAAAGTCATTTCAATAGGTACCTTATCAGCGCTGTCTTACCACATTATCGGTGGAATCAGGCACGTTATTATGGATATGGGCTATTGGGAAGAACTTGACTCAGGAAATAACAGTGCACTCGCTGCAATGGGACTATGGGTGGTGTTAACTATCGTATTGGGAGTTGTATTATGGTAACGAATCAAGCATCAATTAAAAGAAACGGCATTCAAGATTACGTTTCTTTACGAGCAACAGCAGCGATTATCACTGCTTTCACGTTTTATATGGTGTATTTCTTCCTAACAACTCCTGTTGTTAGCTTTGAAGTATGGCAGGGTCTTTTTGCTAATATCTACATGAAGGCATTTACGCTCGCAGCTTTGATCTCAATCATGATTCATGTGCGTATAGGATTGTGGCAGGTGTTAACTGATTACATCAAGCCAACTGGTTTACGCGCCGGTCTTCAATTTGTTCTCAATCTTATTGCATTTGCGTATGTTGCAGTAGGTCTATTCGTTTTATGGGGTGTTTAATATGAGTTTACCCGTTCATGAGTTTGACGCGGTAGTAATCGGCGCTGGCGGCGCTGGGATGCGAGCAGCTTTGCAGATTTCAGAATCTGGAAAGTCATGCGCATTATTATCAAAAGTATTTCCAACCCGTTCTCATACGGTATCTGCACAAGGTGGTATTACCGTTGCGCTAGGTAATTCACATGAAGATAACTGGGAATGGCACATGTATGACACCGTGAAAGGGTCAGACTATATTGGTGATCAAGAAGCCATTGAATACATGTGTAAAACAGGTCCAGAAGCGATTATCGAAATGGAAAATATGGGCTTACCTTTCTCTCGTACTGAAGAAGGTAAAGTGTATCAGCGTCCATTCGGTGGTCAGTCAAAGAATTTTGGTGGTGAGCAAGCGGCAAGAACCGCTGCCGCTGCAGATAGAACAGGTCATGCCTTATTGCACTTGTTGTATCAACAAAATGTTAAAAATCGTACAAAAGTATTCAGCGAATGGTACGCGCTAGATTTAGTGAAAAACCAACAGGGTCAAGTGGTAGGTTGTACAGCTATCGATATTGAAACTGGTGAAGTGGTTTACTTTAAATCAAAAGCTGTCGTACTAGCTACCGGTGGTGCAGGTCGTATTTATGCATCAACTACAAATGCTCATATCAATACAGGTGATGGCGTTGGTATGGCACTTCGTGCTGGTGTGCCATTGCAAGATATGGAAATGTGGCAGTTCCACCCGACAGGTATTGCAGGTGCAGGTACGCTTGTAACTGAAGGTTGTCGAGGTGAGGGCGGTTACTTATTAAATAAAGACGGCGAACGTTTCATGGAACGTTATGCGCCAAACGCGAAAGACTTAGCAGGTCGTGACGTTGTTGCTCGTTCAATGATGACAGAGATTCGCGAAGGTCGCGGTTGTGACGGTCCTTGGGGTCCACACTTGAAGCTGAAACTTGATCATCTTGGTAAAGATGTTCTTGAATCCCGCTTACCAGGTATTCTTGAGTTATCACGCACATTCGCCCACGTTGACCCGGTGAAAGAACCCATTCCAGTTATTCCAACTTGTCACTATATGATGGGTGGTATACCTACAAATGTTGATGGACAAGTTATTAATATCGATATTGATGGTAATGAAACGAAAGTTGATGGTTTGTTCGCTTGTGGTGAAATAGCTTGTGTATCAGTACATGGTGCTAACCGTTTAGGCGGCAACTCTCTGCTAGATTTGGTTGTTTTTGGTCGTGCAACAGGCCTACACCTTGGCAAGAGCTTAGATGAAATCGACGTGCAAAGCGATGCCTCAGAGTCAGATCTTGAAGCAACGATGGCCCGTTTCAATCGTTGGGAAAGCTCTGAAAAAGGTAAGGGTGAAGACCCAGTTCAAATTAAGAAAGACATGCAGACTTGTATGCAGTTGAACTTCTCGGTATTCCGTGAAGGTGATTCAATGGCCGAAGGTCTTAAAGAACTGAAAGAAATTCGTGAACGCCTGCAAAATGCACGTTTGGACGACAAGAGCTCTGACTTTAACACTCAGCGTATTGAGTGCTTAGAGTTAGACAATCTAATGGAAACTGCATATAGCACCGCTGTTGCAGCAAACTTTAGAACAGAGAGTCGTGGTGCACACAGTCGTTTCGACTACCCAGAAAGAGACGATGAAAATTGGTTGTGTCACAGTGTGTACTTGCCGGAATCTGAATCTATGCGCCGTCGTGAAGTCAATATGGCTCCGAAGCTCAGAGAAGCGTTTCCACCAAAAGTACGTTCGTACTAATAGGACTTATCATTATGATGTTAGATATTTCGATTTATCGATATAACCCAGACGTAGATAATGCACCTAAGATGCAAGACTATCAATTGGAGGTCGAAGAAGGCCAAGATATGATGGTGCTTGATGCTTTGATTGCATTGAAAGAAACTGACCCTACTTTATCATTCCGTCGCTCATGTCGTGAAGGCGTGTGTGGTTCTGATGGTATGAACATGAACGGAAAGAATGGCCTTGCGTGTATTACGCCATTGTCTTCTTTAGGTAAGGGAAAAATTGTTGTTCGTCCACTGCCGGGAATGCCTGTAGTGCGCGACTTAGTAGTTGATTTAACTCAATTTTACACGCAATACGAGAAAATTAAGCCTTTCTTAATAAACGACGATAAGCAGCCGCCAGCAAGAGAACATTTACAATCACAAGAAGACAGAGCAAAGTTAGATGGCCTGTATGAATGTATTTTATGCGCATGTTGTTCTTCATCTTGCCCATCGTTTTGGTGGAACCCAGATAAGTTCATTGGTCCTGCCGGTTTGTTGCACGCGTATCGTTTCTTAATCGATTCTCGTGATACAGCTACAGATGAACGTTTGAGTGACTTGGATGATGCATTTAGTGTTTTCCGTTGCCATGGCATAATGAATTGCGTTAGTGTTTGTCCAAAAGGGCTAAACCCAACAAAAGCGATTGGCCAAATCAAATCGATGTTATTACAACGGGCTGTTTAGTGCCTCGTTGCCTGTTAAGCGGGCAAAATTGAATGCTAAATAGCCGTCCTGAGAAGGATGGCTATTTTTTTATCTAAAATAAACTAAATGCAAAACTAGCTTCAAAAGAATAAAATGAAGAAAATATTTAAGTTTTTTCTAAATGGGGTGTTATATATGGTGTGATATACCATTATAGTCGTATATATCCTTGCAAACATGCAATACATAATTTACAAAAAGAATCTACTTAGAATACAATACACTTAACTTTTTATATCAAGGCTTAAGAATGCAAGATAGCGTGATGAAAGCATGGTGGGATTCATCCCACATGGCGGGAGGTAATACCGCTTACATAGAAGATATGTATGAAGCTTACCTTGAAGATCCACAAAGTGTCCCAGAAAACTGGAAAGTCACATTCGACGCTCTACCAAAAGTTGATGGTGTAGAAGTTGAAGCCAACCACACGCAAATTAGGGCGGACTTCAAACAAATGGCCTCTTTAGGGCCTGCGGCAAGATTTAGTTCTGGTGCTTCTGCGAGTTCTGGCGATGTTCAAAGTGATGAGCGACAAATAAAAGTATTGCAGTTAATCAATGCTTACCGTTTTCGTGGCCATCAGCATGCCAACCTAGATCCATTAAATTTATGGAAGCAAGAGAGAGTTCGTGATTTAGAGCTTTCTCATCATAATTTATCAGAAAGTGACTTTGACGCCATATTCAACCTTGGCTCTTATGCAGTTGACACTGATAAAATGGCGTTAGGTGATTTGTTTAAATCACTCAATCGTACCTACTGTGGTTCGATTGGTTCAGAATACATGCACATTACTGATACAGAGCAGAAACGCTGGTTGCAACAGCGCATTGAATCAGTAGAAGCAAAACCTGTAATTGGCCGCGATGAGAAAGTGTCTATTCTCAAAGGGCTAATTGCTGCTGATGGCATGGAAAAATACCTAGGTTCTAAATTTACCGGTGCGAAACGATTCTCACTGGAAGGTGGCGATTCTTTGGTGCCAATGCTGAAGGGCTTAATTAGTGCTGCTGGTGTCGCTGGTACCAAAGAAGTAGTTATTGGTATGGCTCACCGCGGAAGATTGAATGTCCTAGTTAACGTTCTGGGTAAAAACCCTTCAGTCTTATTTGATGAGTTTGCCGGTAAGCACGATGATAGTTTAGGTGCAGGCGATGTTAAATATCACGCTGGTTTCTCTTCTGACTTTGCAACTCCTGGTGGTAATGTACATTTAGCATTGGCTTTCAATCCATCGCATTTGGAAATCGTAAACCCGGTAGTCATCGGTTCAGTAAGAGCGCGTCTACAGAGACGAAACTGCGAAGATGGTTCCGCCGTACTTCCAATTACGATCCACGGCGATTCAGCAATAGCTGGCCAAGGCGTTGTGCAAGAAACCTTTAATATGTCGCAAACTCGCGGCTTTAAAGTGGGTGGTACGGTTCGAATTGTAATCAACAACCAAGTTGGATTTACCACATCGAAGACTGAAGATACGCGCTCTACTCAATACTGCACAGATATTGCCAAGATGGTTCAAGCACCTATTTTCCATGTGAATGCCGATGACCCAGAAGCGGTCATGTTCGTCACTCAATTGGCTCTTGATTATCGTAATAAATTCAAACGCGATGTTGTTATCGATTTGGTTTGTTATCGCCGCCACGGCCATAACGAAGCTGACGAGCCTAATGCAACTCAGCCATTAATGTATCAAAAGATTAAAAAGCATCCTGTACCACGTGAAATATATGCTAATCAGTTAATTGCCGAAGGCTCGATTGAAAAGCATGAAGTCGACAAGTTGATGACAGAGTACCGGGCTGCGCTAGATCATGGTGCATGTGTTGTTGAAGAATGGAGACCAATGACAGAGCATTCAGTTGACTGGTCACCATACATTGGACATGACTGGGATGTAGAGTATGACGGTAGTTTGCCCGTTGAAAAACTGAAAGAATTAGGTGAAGCATTAATTACTTACCCTGAAAGTCACCGCTTACAATCTCGTGTAAATAAACTTTATTTAGACCGTAAAGCAATGGTTGAAGGCGAGAAACAGCTTGATTGGGGTATGGCTGAAAACTTAGCTTACGCGAGTATTCTAGCCGATAAAACAAATATTAGAATGACCGGTCAAGATTCAGGTCGTGGAACGTTCTTCCATCGTCATGCGGTATTGCATAATCAAGAAGATGGAACATCTTATTTGCCATTGCAAAATATATCGTCTGATCAAGGTCGCATTGAAATATATGATTCGGTCTTGTCAGAAGAGGCGGTTATGGCCTTTGAATATGGTTACGCAACGGCAGAGCCATCTTGCTTAACTATTTGGGAAGCCCAATTCGGTGACTTCGCAAATGGCGCACAAGTGGTATTTGATCAGTTCTTATCATCAGGTGAAGCAAAATGGGGCCGTTTGTGCGGTTTAACAATGTTATTGCCGCATGGTTATGAGGGACAGGGACCAGAGCACAGTTCTGCTCGATTAGAGCGTTTCTTGCAAATGTGTGCTGATCACAACTGGCAAGTTTGTGTACCATCCACTCCGGCTCAGGTATACAATATGCTGCGCAGACAATCTGTTCGACCAATGCGTCGTCCATTGATTGTAATGTCACCAAAGTCATTGTTACGTCACCCGTTAGCTGTTTCTTCGATGGAAGAGTTAGCGGCCGGTGTATTCCACAATGTCATTGATGAAATTGACGAAATTGACCCTAAAGGGGTTAAGCGCGTTGTGATGTGTTCAGGAAAGGTTTATTACGACCTGCTCGATCAACGTCGCAAAAATGAACAAACAGATGTGGCAATTATTCGTTTAGAACAGTTGTATCCTTTCCCGCAGGAAGAGTTCAAGGCTATAATGGCTAGATATGAACACGTAACTGACTGGGTTTGGTGTCAAGAAGAGCCACAAAACCAAGGCGCTTGGTATTGTAGCCAGCATCATTTCTGGCAGTCTATTCCGAAAGGATCAAATTTAACTTATGCAGGTCGAAATGCTTCGGCGTCACCTGCAGTTGGCTATGTCTCAGTACACAATCAACAACAAAAAGCGTTGGTTGAAGACGCACTTACACTAAACTAAGGAACCCAGATGACAATTGAAATAAAAGTTCCCGTATTACCCGAATCAGTAGCCGATGCAACGATAGCAACTTGGCATGTTAAAGCTGGTGAAACAGTCACACGAGATCAGAATCTTGTTGATATTGAGACTGACAAAGTAGTATTGGAAGTAGTAGCACCAGAAGACGGCGTCTTATCAGAAATCATACATGCCGAAGGTGATACGGTTTTAGGTGAGCAAGTCATTGGGAAAGTAGAAGAGGGCGGTTCTGCGAAAAAAGAAAGCGCTTCCTCAGATTCTGCGGCGACGTCAGAAGCACCAGCTTCAGCTTCAACGTCAGCTCCATCTGGCGCTAAATCAGAAATTAAAGTACCTGTTCTTCCTGAATCAGTTGCAGACGCAACAATTGCCACTTGGCATGTTCAACCTGGTGAACAAGTAAAAAGAGACCAAAATTTAGTTGATATCGAAACAGATAAAGTAGTGCTAGAAGTTGTTGCGCCTGCTGATGGTTCTCTGTCTGATATCCTAGCTCAAGAAGGCGAAACAGTATTAGCGGAAGCTGTTATTGCAAACTTCGTGGAAGGTGCTGGTGAAGCTAGCTCTGCACCTGCTGCGGCAAGTGAAGAAGCAAGCGACGAAAGTAACGATTCAGATGCGCTAAGCCCATCAGTGCGAAGACTTCTTGCGGAAAAAGGTCTAGATGCAAGCAAAGTAACTGGCTCTGGTAAGGGCGGTCGTATCACTAAAGAGGATGTTGAAAAACATCTGAAAGCACCAGCTGCTGCGCCAGCTGCCTCTGCTAGCTCTAGTGAAGCACCTTCTGTAGCAGCAGGCGAGCGTACTGAAAAACGCGTGCCAATGACCCGCTTGCGTAAAACAATTGCGAACCGTTTGCTAGAAGCGAAAAACTCAACTGCGATGTTAACTACTTTCAATGAAGTTAACATGAAGCCAATTATGGATTTGCGTAAGCAGTATCAAGAAAGCTTTGAGAAGCGTCATGGTATTCGTTTAGGCTTTATGTCATTTTATGTGAAAGCAGTGACAGAAGCGTTAAAACGTTTCCCTGAAGTTAATGCTTCATTAGACGGTGATGATATTTGTTACCATAACTATTTCGACATCTCTATTGCTGTCTCTACGCCTCGTGGTCTAGTTACCCCAATCTTGCGCGATACCGACACATTGGGTATGGCGGGCGTCGAAAAAGGTATTAAAGAGCTTGCGCTTAAAGGTCGTGATGGAAAGCTAGCAATGTCAGATCTTCAGGGCGGTAACTTTACCATTACTAATGGTGGTGTTTTCGGTTCTTTGATGTCTACTCCAATCATTAATCCACCGCAAAGTGCGATTTTGGGGATGCATAAAATCCAAGACCGACCTATGGCGGTAAATGGTAAAGTTGAAATTTTACCAATGATGTACTTAGCTTTATCATACGATCACCGAATCATTGACGGTAAAGAATCGGTTGGATTCTTGGTAACTGTTAAAGAAATGTTAGAAGATCCGACACGTTTGTTACTTGATGTGTAAATATTAAGTTAACAATCGGGTCATTCGTAAGAAACAAGGGTGATAACAATGTTATCACCTATGATATAGCTGAGTTTATGATAAACTTAGCGAGATAAAATCAAGTCGCCCTAAGTACTTTTTTGAGGAACAATCGGCGGCTTTTCTATTAAATAAAATCGGATAAATCAACATGAATTTGCATGAATACCAAGGCAAACAGTTATTCAAAGAATACGGTTTGCCAGTATCTGAAGGATACGCTGCTGAGACTCCTCAAGCTGCTGTTGAAGCAGCAGACCGCATTGGCGGTTCTGAGTGGGTAGTTAAATGTCAAGTACACGCTGGAGGTCGCGGTAAAGCGGGCGGCGTAAAACTAGTTAAAGATAAAGCCGACATAAGAGCTTTTGCTGAAAACTGGCTTGGTAAAAACTTAGTAACTTATCAAACAGACGCTGCTGGCCAACCCGTTAGCCAAATTCTTGTTGAAACTTGTACTGATATCGCTCAAGAGTTGTATCTTGGCGCGGTTGTAGACAGAACGTCTCGCAGAATTGTTTTCATGGCATCTACAGAAGGTGGTGTTGAAATCGAAACTGTTGCAGAAGAAACACCTGAAAAGATTCTAAAAGCTGAAGTTGACCCATTAGTTGGCGCACAGCCATACCAAGCGCGTGAAATCGCGTTTAAACTTGGTTTGAAAGGTGTTCAAATTCGTCAATTCACAACTATCTTCATGGGTTTAGCGAAGATGTTTGAAGAACTAGATTTAGCACTTATCGAAATCAACCCTCTAGTTATCAAAGCAGACGGCGATTTGCATTGCCTTGACGCAAAACTAGGTGTTGATGGTAACGCTCTATATCGCCAGCCAAAAGTTCGTGATATGAACGACCCTACTCAAGAAGATGCGCGTGAAGCTCATGCTGCTAAATTTGAATTAAACTACGTTGCTCTTGATGGCAATGTTGGTTGCATGGTTAACGGCGCAGGTCTAGCAATGGGAACAATGGATATTGTTAACTTGCACGGCGGTAGCCCAGCTAACTTCCTTGATGTTGGGGGCGGTGCAACGAAAGAGCGTGTTGCTGAAGCATTCAAGATCATTTTATCAGACGATAACGTTAAAGCAGTACTCGTTAACATCTTCGGCGGTATCGTACGTTGCGATATGATTGCAGAAGGTATTATCGGTGCGGTTAAAGAAGTTGGTGTAAACGTACCAGTTGTTGTTCGTCTTGAAGGAACAAATGCTGAACTAGGTCGCGAAGTACTTGCGGGTTCTGGTTTAGATATCATTGCTGCAGAGTCTTTGACTGATGCCGCACTTAAAGTTGTTGCTGCTGCGGAGGGCAAATAATGTCAGTATTAATCAATAAAGACACCAAAGTTATCTGCCAAGGTTTTACTGGCGGTCAAGGAACTTTCCACTCTGAGCAAGCAATTGCTTATGGTACTCAAATGGTTGGCGGTGTAACGCCAGGTAAAGGTGGAACTACGCATTTAGGTCTTCCTGTATTCAATACAGTGAAAGAAGCGGTTGCTTCAACAGGCGCTACGGCAACTGTTATTTATGTACCTGCACCATTTTGTAAAGATTCAATCGTCGAAGCAGTAGATGCTGGTATCGAATTAGTGGTTTGTATCACTGAAGGTATTCCAACTATCGATATGCTTTACGTTAAAGAATACGTGAACCAAAAAGGCGCACGTATGATCGGTCCTAACTGCCCAGGTGTTATCACTCCGGGTGAGTGTAAGATTGGTATTATGCCAGGTCACATTCACAAGCCAGGCAAAGTTGGTATCGTTTCTCGTTCTGGTACTTTGACTTATGAAGCTGTTAAGCAAACAACTGACGAAGGTTTCGGCCAGTCAACTTGTGTGGGTATTGGTGGTGATCCAATCCCTGGCTCTAACTTCATCGATATCTTGAAGTTGTTCCAAGAAGATCCAGCGACAGAAGCAATCGTTATGATTGGTGAAATCGGCGGAACTGCGGAAGAAGAAGCTGCTGAATACATCAAAGCAAACGTTACTAAGCCTGTTGTTTCTTATATTGCTGGTGTAACTGCTCCAGCGGGTAAGCGTATGGGTCATGCTGGCGCTATCATTGCTGGCGGTAAAGGTACTGCTGATGAGAAATTCAAAGCATTAGAAGCTGCAGGTGTTAAAACCGTTCGCTCACTTGCTGAAATCGGCAAAGGCTTACGCGAAATTACTGGTTGGTAATGCAGCGAAGCTAATTAGATTTGAGAAACCTGCCTTATGGCAGGTTTTTTTTTGCCTCAACTAATGCATGTGATTTGTACAAAAACTGAATGACCTTTGACCGTTTATACAAATGCTTCGTCTTCCCTTGTTAAATAAATGTTAAGCACTAGAATGGCGAATTTTGTAGCTAATTGTTTTTTATGCAAAAAAAATCAACTGCTAAATTCTCATTCCAAGTATCACGCCTATTTGCCTTCTTATTGTTAATAAAATGTTGCTGAATGTTATGAATACGTATGCACAGAATGTTAAAACAACTCGCAAGAATGTAACATAATAATTAAGTATAAATAGGCGTACTTGCGTCGTCATTCACACACTATGACAAGCAGGGAAGCGTCAACTTCAACAGTAATGGGATACAACTATGACTAAATTCAAACCCAGCTTGATTACCGCGGCATTAGTTGCTAGCGGAATGATGTTTGGTAGTTTGCCTCTTTACGCACAAGAGTCGACAGATTCGGAAGAGCGTACCGAAGAGAGCATTGAGAAAATTGAGGTACGTGGCTTTAGTACCAGTCTTATAAAATCACTTAATCAGAAACGCTTCAGCGATACGGTTTCTGAGCAGATTTCTGCAGATGATCTAGGTGGCTTACCTGATGTGTCGATGGCTGATGCATTAACACGATTACCTGGTATTTCCGCAGTTAGAACCGGTGGACAAGCTGCAGAGATTAATATTCGAGGCCTTTCAGGTGATTTCGTTTTCTCAACGCTTAACGGTCGAGAGCAAGTTTCAACGAGTGGTAGTCGCTCAATTGAATTTGATCAGTATCCATCTGAGCTGATTAGCTCCGCTGCGGTTTATAAATCGCCTAAAGCCTCTTTGATTGAAGGTGGTGTAGCTGGAACTGTGGAACTTAAAACTGCAAGCCCACTGGCGAATGCAGAAGAACATACATTCAACGCGAACGTACGCGGTATGTATAACAACCGTGCAAACGAAGTTGCTGATGCTGATGAGTTTGGTCATAGATTAAGCTTCTCATACCAAGGTAAATTCCTTGAAGATACTTTAGGAGTAGCTCTCGGTTATGCAAGGTTATTCCAACCAAGTGTTTCTACTCAGTTTATTGGTTTGTCTTATAGTCGTGAGAAAGATGTCGATTTCATCTCGGGTGATGTGGATAATTTAGATCCGAATCGTCCAGCTGCTGAACAATGTGGTGAATGCGAAAATATTTCTGAAGGTTTCGAATTACAACATAAAGGTGGTGGTGAAACTCGTAACGGTTACATGGCCGCTATTGAATGGGCACCTACGGATAACTTCGTATTAAAAGCTGACGCTTTCTTAAGTAAATTTGAATCAGAAGAATTTGCACGTGGGTTTCGTGTAAAACTCGAAGCACCCAATGTGACAATTGCCAACCCTACGGTTGTTGATAATGATGTTATTGGTGGAACTTTTAACCGCATCCCTGATGGAAATACTCGTGTTGAATTGGTCAACGATGATAACCAAGACTTTGATGAAGTACGAAGCTTTGGTTTAAACGGTGTTTGGGAGATGACTGATAATTGGTCGATGTCTTTTGATATTGCCCACTCAGCCGCTAAGAGTGATTTCAGAAACGGTTTGTTATGGTCTCTTGTTGCTGAAGATGCAAACGCGCCAGCACCTCTGTTAGATGAAAATATTTCAATTAGTTACCTATTGAATGGCTTAGATTTACCTGATTTAGGTTTCAATCAACAAGATGCCTTTATTGATTTAGATAGAGTATTAGTTTCCAAATATGGTATCTACCCATTCCAAAACTCTGACGAACTAGACGCATATCGCTTGGATTTCACTTATCAATTAGATAATGACTGGGTGCGTTCAATTGAGTTTGGTGCGCGTTACTCTGATCGTGCATACACGAATGACCGTTCAGTATATGAATATGGTAGTGATTCTGGTTTCTCAAGAAGTCAGCCACCATTACGCTTAACTGACGATATGGTGACAGTAGTGAATTGGGAAGGTGAATTTTCATACTTCCCAAGCTACTTAGCTATTAATCTTGATAAAGCACTTAACGCTTGGTTCCCGGGCGGCGTACCGCAACCAGTACAAAGTTGGGGCGGATTTGATGGTGTATTGAATCCACCAGATGGCGATCCACTGAATGACACTTCATGGTCTGTATTACAAAGTGGTGAAGTATACGAAGAAGTTAATTCTGCTTATGTCATGGCAAATTTGGATATGGAATTAGCCGGAATACCTGTCACCGGTAACGTTGGTGTGAGAATGGTAGATACTAAGCAGGCTTCTACCTTCCTACAAAACGTTGGTGGCGATCCTGAAGCCGGAGCTCAAATCATTACTGATGATATTGGTCTAGCGGTAGATACATTCCGCCCAGTTCTTTTAGAAGATACTTATACTGATTATTTACCATCACTAAACTTAACTTTCAGAGTGACAGACAATCAATTGATTCGTTTCGCGGCTGCGAAAGTTATGGGACGTGCTCCAATCAACGAAATGTTTGCAAATGCAGGCGTTCAAGTATCTGAGCCAGCAGCTCGCCAAGATATAGATACGGGAGAAATCACGGTCATTGGTGAAGCTCGTTTATCAGGTCAAAGTGATAACAGTCCTTACTTGCGTCCTTTCTACGCAAACCAATACGACATATCGTACGAGCATTATTTTGATGATACAGACGGTGCATTTATTGCTGCCTTGTACTACAAAGATATTCAGTCTTTCGTAGATAGAAGCACGACTGACCCTTACGATTTTGCTGCTAACGGTTTTATCGTACCTACCGAAATAGATATCCCTGTATTCACTGATGAAGAAGATGCACAACCGGTATTAGATTCATTAGGTGAGCAAGTGTTTGTGACGGTTCCTGTAGTGAATGGTTCATACACAACGGCTGAAAACAATGCTAGAGGTGGTTACATTCGCGGTTTAGAGCTGTCATATACTGAAGTGTACAGCAAACTTCCTGGTTTATGGTCTGGTTTAGGTGTGAGTGCAAGTTACTCATATACTGAAACTGAAATCATTCGTAGAGCCAGTGCAAGTGATGGTATCTATTCAGCCCTATTACCAGGCTTAAGTAAGCAAGTGTTGGCTGGTACCGTGTTTTGGGAAAATGAAGGTTTTGAAACACGCGTTAGCGCGCGTTACAGAGCACCATTCGTTTCTAAGCAAGTTGCGGTAAACGACCAAGTTGTAAACTTCGACTCTGAATTAGTCATCGATTATCAAGCAAGCTATGAAGTAAATGAAAACCTTGGGATCCTATTCCAAGTGAATAACTTAACTGACGCTCCTACTCGAAGCTATTTTGGTTCAGAGGCGCGCACCGGGACAATCCAGTACTTCGGTACACAATTCTTCTTGGGGCTAACGTATTCACTATGAGAATAATTAATTTAACGTCACTGTTTAAAAAGGGCCTTAATTTGGGTCGCATTAAAAATATAGCATTGGAGAATTTACCTATGTTTAGTCGTAAAAGCATCATCAGCTTTGCCGCAATTATCATGTCAATATTCGTATTGTCAGCTTGCGGTGGCGCGGATGTTAAATCAGGGGAGGTTGCATTAACATGTAATGTTCCAAATATCCCCAATTCAGATGCGACGGCCTGTGTGCCTCCACCACCGATTGTTTGTCCAGCACCTACCGTGCCAAATGAGACAAATGATGCTTGTGTTGTAGGTTTCAATCCGTCATTACCTGATCCTGTTTTCTTCCCGGGTGAAGACCAGGCAGTTTTGTATTATAACAGAGCTGCAGTAGGTGCTGATAACAGTGCATCAGACCCTTCCTATGAAGGCTATCGTTTGCATACTTGGAGCAACGATGCGTGTGATGCATATGCCGATCCTGATACTGCATGGGATAATGGGCGTGTACACACTGGAATCGATCCTACGTATGGCGCATATTGGGTGTTAGACTTAAAGCCAGGTTATGCACAAACGACTGGTGCTTGTCATAACTTTATTATTCACATCGGTACTGACGATGCGGGTAAAGAGTTGGGTGGTGGCGACTTTAAAGGTAAGTTGCAGCAACCTGAAGACGAGCGTTTTGCACGCATGAACTTCACTTTCTCTGGTGTTCCAACTCTGTATGAATTCCCAATTGATTCTTTGGGCGAGCAGCCAGTAGCTATTGATGGCGCACAAGCACATTGGTTAGATGCAACTACCTTCTTATGGGATGTTGACTTTGCCGTAGTTGATAGCGTTAAGTTACATTACTCTGCTGATGCAAGCCTTGAGGTTTCTGTTGAAACAGGATTGAACGGCACTGTAGCTGAGTTAACCGAAGTTGATCTAACTGACGAACAAAAAGCCATCGCTCCACATCTATCTAGTATGCCTGCATTTGCTGGTTCTTGGACTGCTGATGATGCGAAAGCTGTTTTGAAAACTCAAGCAGTACTCGGTGCATATAACGACGAAGGTAAATTAATTTCTGCAACACGTATCCAGATTCCAAATGTTCTCGACCAACTTTATACAGTAGGCGAAAACGATGCGGATGAAGCTGTACTTGGACCGGTTTATACCGACTCTGGCATTGAAGCAAAAGTGTGGGCACCTACAGCAACAAACGTTTCATTGAAATTGTACGGAGCTGACAAACGACTTGAAAGCACTCAGCCAATGACGCTTGATGCTGCAACAGGTATATGGACGTATGCTGGCTCTATGGATATGGACCGCAAATTATATCGTTATGAAGTGACGGTTTACCATCCACAGGATAATCAAATTGAAGTGTTGGATGTGACAGACCCATATTCAGTTGGTCTTGCAATGAATGGCCGATTCTCACAATTCGTTAATTTGAATGATGAAGATCTTAAGCCAGAGGGTTGGGATACGCATACTATTCCTACCATCACTGACCCTGAAGATGCTGTATTGTATGAAGGTCATATTCGTGACTTTAGTGCATTAGATGAGTCAACAACAGAAGCGAATCGTGGTAAATATTTAGCCTTCACAGAGAAAGAGTCATCGCCAATGCAGCATTTAGCAACATTGGCTGAGAAAGGTTTGACTCACTTCCATATGTTGCCTGCTAATGACATTGCAACTATCAATGAAGATACGACTAAGACTGTTGACTTCTCAAGTACCGTGCAAGAAATATGTGCATTGAAGCCAACCAGTGCTGTCTGCCAAGATAACACTTCACGTGATATGACAATTGGTGAGCTTTACAATAGCTTTAATGTGACGTCAAAACCTGGCGCTGCTCAAGAACTCACACAGCAATTACGTGATATTGACCAATTCAATTGGGGTTATGATCCTAAGCATTTTAACGCGCCAGAGGGTAGCTACGCTTCTAATCCGGATGGTGTGCAACGTATTGTTGAAATGCGTGCGATGAATCAGTCATTACATGAAATTGGTTTACGAGTTGTACTAGATGTTGTGTACAACCACACTAATGCCTCTGGTTTATTTGAAAACTCTGTGTTCGATAAAGTAGTACCAGGCTACTATCACAGATATGAAGTAGATACGGGCGCTATTGTTCGTGAAACTTGCTGTGATGATACAGAGCCACGTAACCGTATGATGGAAAAATTCATGGAAGATTCATTACTTCTATGGACTGAGCATTATAAGTTTGACGGCTTCCGTTTTGACATTATGAGTCAAGCTACTAAGCAAACAATGGTCGACTTGTATGCTAAAGTGCGTGAAATGGATGAAGACAACTACTTCTATGGTGAAGGTTGGACACGTCAAGATCGTGGTTACGAGCAAGCTAACCAAATCAATATGGCAGGTACACAAATTGGTACTTACAATGACCGAACTCGTGAAGGTATCCGTCGCGGTAATATTTTCTACAATGGCAGTGATAATAGCCGTTTAGGTGAAACTGAACGTGAAATGACCTTAGCATCAGCAATGGGTGACCAAGATATTGTTAAAATGTCGATGTCCGGTACATTAACTGATTTTGTTTTGGAAACTTCAGGTGGTAGTGCAACGGAAACAAGTTCACTTGGTGGTTATGCTTTAGATCCTGCTGACATCATTAACTATGTTTCTAAGCATGATAACGAGTCATTGTGGGATCAGTACAATTACAACTTGCCAAGGAATCTTAGCTTAGAGCAAAGAATTCGTGCACAAAATATCGGTATCGGCATTCCGATGCTATCTCAAGGTATTCCATTCTTACAAATGGGTGGCGACTTCCTACGTTCCAAGTCAATGGATAGAAACACTTATGATTCGGGTGACTGGTTTAGCCGAGTCGACTTTACCTTTGAAAATAATAACTGGAACGTCGGTTTACCGATGGAACAAGATAACGGCAGTATGTGGGATACGATCAGGACATTTATGTTCTCGCCAGAACGTGCAGCTAGCATGTCAGATATTGAGTTTGCAGCAGAAGTGTTCCAAGAATACTTAAGCATTCGAACTGACAGCAAACTGTTCCGTTTAACTACAGCTGAAGACATTAAAGCGCGTGTTGGTTTCCACAACATCGGTTCTCGTCAACAGCAAGGCTTGATCGTAATGAGTCTTGATGATGGTATTACACCAAACAGTGATGTTGTGCTACCTGACCTTGATGCTAAATACGATGCGATTGTCGTCGTGGTTAACACCGGTTATGAAGAAAAATCCATTGAAGTGCTAACAGCAACGGGTTTTGAGCTTCATACTGTGCTAGCTAATTCAATTGACCCTGTAGTGCGTGGCGCATCATTTTCTGAAGGAGCTGATGAGTCTGGCAATGGTACGTTCGTTGTTCCACCTCTAAGTATGGCAGTGTTTGTTAAAAACCAAGGCTTAGAACGTGGTTATGGTTTATCTGCATTTGCTACATCAGGCGCACCAGACGTTGTTCCATTCGGTGATATCACGGTGTTCTTGCGCGGTGAGATGAATGGTTGGGGCGAAGCTGATGCCTTCACATATAAAGGCGATGGCGTATATGAAGTAGCAGTAGCGTTAAGTGGTAACACAAGCTACGCATTCAAAGTTGCTTCTAGCGATTGGTCTTCGGTTGATTACGGTAATAACGATGCTCCAGAAGTGACTGAAGCAGTCGAGAAAGACGTATTCAGTGGTCAAGGCAATATGAGCTTTACGCCTAGCGTAGATGCTACGTATGTATTTAGCTTCAACGCTAGTGATACTGATGCTGCAACACTTACAGTTGTTAATGAAGAGCCATATGTTGGTAATCCTATCTTCCTTCGTGGTGGCATGAATGGATGGGGTACAGACAACGAGTTTAACTATGACGGTGGTCGTTTGTACTCTGTTGCAGTTGACCTTGGTGCTGAAGAATATCAATTTAAAGTAGCTAACGAAGGTTGGTCTGCACCAAACCTAGGTGCGCTTAGTGAAGACGATATTGATGACACGATTACTTTAGGTCAAGATTTACCGCTTGTTGAAAATGGAGATAACATTTTCATTAATGTGGCTGAAGCTGGTAAATACGTGTTTATCTTCGATAGCACGGATCTTGATGAGCCAAAAATTAGAGTATTCAATGAACAGTTCTTCGGTGCTAATACGGTATTTATCCGTGGTAGCTTGAATGGCTGGGGAGAAGATGATCCTCTAGTTTATCAAGGTGATGGTGTTTACACTGTGGACATCAACCTAGATGGTACCGACGTTGCCTTTAAAGTAGCTACGTCAGACTGGTCTACGGTAAACCTTGGTGCTTCGTCAGATGATACTGCTAATGTAACGCTTGGTGAGCCGAAAGTACTCGTCCAAAGTGATACTAACTTGACGATAACTGCACCAGCAGCTGGTCTATATCAATTTAAAGTTGAAGGGCCTGATGCCAAAGCAGCAAAAGTGACAGTAACTGCTATTGAGTAAAGTTTACTCTAGCTTTATTGCTAGCCTTTACTAGGGTGATTATTCAAAAACCAGCGCTAAGCGCTGGTTTTTTTTTGCTTCAAATTTTGTCACGGGATTTGTTTGTTGTTTTGTAGCTAAGCTAACTATATTTGAATAAGCTGATAAAACTTAATTGCACTAAGAAAAAACTCAGCTAATATAAAACGATTAAAAAATAATGCCTTAGCTAAAAAGAGACTTGGCCAATAGGCAAATTATAGGAATGGTAATGAAAGTCACAATAGAGATTGTAATTGAAGCGCCTATAAAAACTATCTGGGAAGCTTGGGTAACGCCTGAAGATATCACTCAGTGGAATTTTGCGATTGAAGAATGGTGCTGCCCCTCAGCAACGATTGATTTTGTTGAAGGTGGTAAATTCAATTATCGAATGGAAGCTAAAGATGGTTCTTTCGGATTTGATTTCGAAGGGGAGTTCACACATATTACCTTACATAAATTAATTCAGTATTCCCTAGAAGATGGCCGTACGGTGATGATTGAATTTATAGATTCTAATAATGGCGTGAAAGTAGTTCAGACTTTCGACACAGAAGATGAAAACTCAGCTGAGCAACAACGGCAGGGCTGGCTTGGTATACTGACTAACTTTAAAAGGCATGTTGAAGAACATAAAATAAACGGCAGGAGTTAGCCATCCTGTCCGCTATATAGCCAATAAAATTAAAACGAATAAGGAGATATTATGAATTGTACAAGTTGTAAAAATGGTGCGTTAAGACCTAGTTTCATTGATGGCCTATTTAGAGCGCATACTTGCACTAATTGCGGAGGTAATTGGATTCTTGTTGAGGATTTCGTCAGTTGGAAAGAGAAAAACCCAGAACATCAATTTCCAAAACCTTCTGAATGGTCAGAAGACGATGCGATGGACACAGCTGGCGCTATGTTATGCCCTGTTTCTGGCACAATTATGAGAAAGTTTAGAGTAACCGAAAAAACCAGTCACCGTATCGATTATAGTAATGCCGTTGGCGGAATATGGTTAGATAAAGGAGAGTGGGAACTTCTAAAATCAGAAGGGATCGCAGGTACAATTAATAACGTGGTAACTCAGCACTGGCAGAATAATGTCAGGGAGCAAAGTGCATCAAATAATTTTGCTGACATATATGAATCAAAATTTGGTAAAGAATCATATGAAAAAGCAAAAGAAATAAGAGAGTGGCTTAACTCGCAGTCTCAAAAGGCTGATCTGCGTGCTTATATTCTAGCTGAAAATCCTTACTCCGCTTCGGAGTAGGGTAACAACACATTTTATACTAAACTCTTAAACCCACCGTAAACCATCTTAGCTGCGTCGAACCCTGAATTGGATTTAGCTACTAGCTCTTCCATTCTTGGATCAGCGGCAACCTTGGCGTTAGCTAGATCTCGAGCCTCACGTGATTCAAACGTTACCCAACCAAATACGACAAAGTCATCCTCATTAGCCTCAACAAGATCTGTAAACGAACGAAGCCCCTGAAATGAAAGGTCGTCTCCTACATATTCTTTATAGTCGATTGCACCATGTTCTTTCCATATGTTGGCAACTTTTTCAGCGAGAGTTTGGTATTCATTTATATGACTGCGCTGAATTGGTAGGGTGAAACCATCTATGTAATTTGCCATATAAGATCCTTTAGTTATTAATACCAAGCTGAATTGTCATAGCGAATACAGCTCAACACTGTACAGTGCGAAGAGCGCTTTGTGAGCTTTGAATTAAGGCTTGGTGCTCTGCTTATTTAAGGTATTTTCTAACACGCTTATATTATTATCTATCGCATCGCCAATTGCCCCAGCTAACTTCGCTCTTCGGTAGTAATATAAGGATTCGTTTAGGCGTTTCTTCTTGTATTTAATTTCTGCAATTTGTAAGTTGTACAGGCCATTATGTGGAAGGGCATCTGCAAGAATTTGAATCGTTTTTGCCATCATTACTTGATTGCCCTGGCTCTTATAACGATTCAGACTCGCTTCCATCATGTTCAACCAATCCACTTTTTTGAGGAAAAAATCTAAGCCTGCTTGTTGCTGCCAATCGCTTGGTTTTGGCAAGGTTGGTTTGCGTGGATTATCGGTAAACGGGTAGTCCGAGGTGAGATTTAAAATGGTCGCAAATCCATAGTACTCCTCTTGTGGCAGTATTAACCGTTCTTCCCACGCTCTCTCTATGCTGACATTTAAGAAGGGTTTTAGCTCAAAGCTCTTATCTAAAGCGTTCTTAGCAATGGCATTGTAAAAGGCATTAGAAATCACGAAGTAACCCTGTAGGTTAGGATGTAAATGCTCCAACATCATCGTGCGACCAATAATGCCATTGGGACTGCGAATGGCTAGCTCTTTCTCAGCATCTACAAGGGCTGCATCATACTGACGGGCAAGCTCACGAATGATGTCATTAATCGCGGATGGTGCTCTGAAGCGCAATTGGTCATGCTCGAGTGCTAACCCGAAGTGCAGCTTTGCTAACTTTAAGTCATTTAGATTCAAGGCAAGCCTAGCTAATTTAAAATGTAAATCTGCAGAGCTAGAGCTCATTAATTGGCTTGATGCTTTCTTTAAATTACTGATCCGCTGCGTTTCGTTTAATTGTTGTTTGTTATTAAAAATCTCATCAGCGATTGTTTTAAAGTTGTCTTCTAATGGCAAACTTGAAAACGGCGGGTGACCGGAGTAGTTGCTCGCAATAGTAGAAATAAAAACCTGAATACCGGCATGTTGATACTTTTCTAGTAGGGTGGACATGTTATTTTCAAACTGCTCAAGACCTTGCTTATAAACACTGGAGTCTTTAGGTATCGCTTTATTTTTTGCTACCTTAGCCATAAATGTACGAGACTGTTGTCCTTTTGATTCTATACTTGCATCAGTAGTTGAATCTGCACGTGAAGCTGTTTCGTTAGATTGCGATAGCCCAAAGTAGAGATCTTGAATTAGTTGGAAGACCCTAAAGTCCTTCAGCTTTAAAAACCATCGAGTACTGGTTCCTGCTCCCATGGCAGTGTAGTTTGAGCCTACACCCAATATCCCTAAATATTCGTTATGACCAGCATAAATCAATACGGCATCGGGTTTTTGTTGAATGATTTCGTCGGCCAAATCGAGAAGCGTATAGCTATTTACAGCTGACATCGCAGTGTTGAGTACTTCTACATGTTTGCCAGGTAAACTGGGTTTTAAGCGTTGATCTAATGTGCCTGCAATACTGGCACCTAAACCATATGGAAAACCTGCTGCTGTGCTGCCACCTTGCACAATGACTCGGTATCCATTTTTGGGTTTTTCTTTAAGAATAAAGTTTGCTTCCATCGTTACCGATGGTTGCGGCGCGTTCGCGGGAAAATAGCGAGACATCACATCAGGTCTAGGTAACTGATAACTCGGATGAGCAGGGTTGTCGATGAATAAAGGCACATGTTGACCAAACCCCACGAGACGAAGGCCTAGTTCCAAAAGCACAAAAAATGCGAAGGGGATGAGCAATGCGATAGTATAAAAAAGCAATGTTTGCTTTTTTGCAGCGTTCTTTTTTACTGCTTTATTTTTGACTGTTTTCATCATTCTCTGTTCTATTGTATTTGTTGTTTTATAGCACGTGCGCGCTGGTTGTTTGGTTGCATACTTAATAATTCATCTAGTATCGCGATAGCTTCATTCGTATTGCCGGATTTAAAAATAATTTCAGCCAAAGTCAGGTAGTAGTTTGAATCAATATTTTGCATTTGTTTATTATTGAGCTTACTTATCGCTAAGGTGCGCCTAGCATAGTATTCAGCAAGCCCTAATTCATTCGTTTTTAGATAAAGCAGGCTCGCAACACGTGCAGCTTCAATTTCATTTGGTAAGGCATCAAATAACAAGGCCGCGGCCAAGGCAGCTTCTGCTATATTATTTTGGTTTTGTAGTAATACTAAGAGTTCAGGTTGGCCTGTTAGCCAGGGTTCACCCTCAATTCTTCTTTTCGCTAACGATTCCAGCGCAGTATTATTCTTTGGTGCTGGTACCGCTTTTTTACTGCTTCTAAATGGGTAGTCTGACATCAGTGTTTCAATTTTGTAATCAGCTACTAATTCGTCCACTTTGGATAGTGGAATATTACGCCAAGCTTGATCTCGGCCTATTGATACCTTATTTATTAATCCACTGTTTAGCTTGTTGTCGCTCAGATTGAGTTTTTCATTGTTATTCAGAATAGCTTGATAAAAAGCCTCTGCAATTAAAAAATAACCTCGAGGATTTGGGTGAAGATGCTCTAGCATATGAGCTGAGCCAATCAGTGCGTCACTTGAGTCTTCTCGAATAAATTGTTCACTGTTCACCAGCACTGCATCGGGGTTTTGCGTTACAACTTTTTCAATAATAGTATTGAACAAACTTGGGGCTCTGAAGCGCAGTAGATCGTAGTCTCTTGCCAACTGGAAATAGTCTACAGCTTTATCATCGCCTTCAGCTAACATCGCCTGTGCTACTTTATAGGCTAAATCGGCTGAGTGCGTTTCTTTAGCGAGTAAGGCCTGGCCTTGTTGAATGATCCTTCGTTGAGAACGTGGTTTTTCAGTATCCAAAAGCTTATCAAGTTCAGGCGAGTTGAATGATGAGAAGGGACTTAAGTCTTTTTCGTTCGATGCAATGCTTGATAGGAAAAGCGGGATCTTAGCCTTGTTGAATGAAGAGGAGATGGCTTGCATGTTTTGCTCAAACTGCTGAACACCTTGATTAAATAAAGTTGAATCAAAAGGTATCGCCTTTTCTTTGGCGACGGAGGCCATTACTGTGCGGGAGCTATCGCTGCTATTCGCACCAATAGAGTTGTCCGATAAGGCATCGTCAAACAACGCATAATAGAGCGTTTGAATTAACTGGAACAAGCGTAGATCTTTTAATTTCAAAAACAATAAATTTGCGGCATGACTGCCATTCGAAGCATATACAGAGCCAACGCCCATGATACCTAAATACTCATTGTGACCAGCATAGATAAGAACAGCATCGGGCTTGATGGCTATCACTTCATCCACGAAATCTAGGAGCGCATAGCTATTGATGCTAGCCATCGCTACTGAAATAATTTCGATGTTCCTATTTGGAAATTGTGCTTTTAGTCTTTGATTTAACATGCCTGCTGGCGATCCAAATCGCCCATAAGGGAAGCCCGCAGCGGTTGAACCGCCCATGAAAACAATACGAATACTGTCGGCAGCTTTCTCGCGTTTAAACAAATAGGTATCAGGCCCGACAGGAGGAGCAAATTCAGCTTTGTGAAAGAAGCGTTTCACAACCTCAGGATTTGGCTGTAAATAACCCTCGCTGTAACTGGATTCGATAAACAAGGGATAATGATGACCAAAATTGCTTAGTCGGAGAATGCCTTCCAACAAGAGTAATAATACAAATGGAAGTGCGATAGCAATGAGGTAAAAGATAGGTCTACTTTGTTTAAGAGTGTTTTGTTTTGCTGCAATGTTCTGTTGCTGACTTTTATGCTTATTTGTCGACATATTCCCTTAATCACCCATGCACTGATACTATAAACCACTTTTTAGATGATTAGTTTATCCTAAAAACTGAGTAAAAATCATGTTAATAGCTTGTTGCATACGTATGCTATGCGAAAAACCGGCAAATTGACTGTTTTAGACTAGTTCAAGTTAAAAATATCAGTAAACTACTATTTGGTTTATTAAAAGTTGTTAGGCAATGACGAAAATTTTAGGGATATCAGCTTTCTATCATGATAGCGCCGCGGCATTAATCGTCGACGGTGATATTCAATGTGCCGCTCAAGAAGAGCGCTTTAGTCGAATAAAACATGATCCTAACTTTCCCACACAAGCCATTCAATATTGCCTTAAAAGTTCAAACACGAATTTACAAGAGATAGACGCAGTCGTATTTTATGATAAGCCCTTGCTAAAGTTCGAACGCCTTCTTGAAACCTATCTAGCGACAGCACCTCGTGGTTTTCTTTCGTTTTTGCGTGCCATGCCAATTTGGTTGAAGGAAAAGCTTTATTTAAAATCAGTGCTACGCAAAGAATTACGGACGCTCATTCACCAGCAACGAGCACTAATAAATGGCACATCGTATGCTCATGAACTTAATCTAGAGAAAAAGCCTAAAGTGCCTCAACTTCTTTTTTGTGAGCATCATGAATCGCACGCGGCCGCAGCCTACTTCCCAAGTCCGTTCGATGATGCAGCTGTACTGTGTCTTGATGGTGTAGGCGAGTGGGCTACATCGTCTGCGTGGAGAGGGAAATCGGGTGAACTCACGCCATTGTTTGAAATTCACTTTCCGCACTCCCTTGGTTTATTGTATTCCGCATTTACCCAATATTGTGGGTTTAAGGTAAACAGTGGTGAATACAAATTGATGGGTCTCGCTCCTTATGGTGAAGCAAAGTATGTAGACCTGATCACGCAAAAATTAGTGAATATTCGCGAGGATGGTAGCTTTTCACTGGATATAAATTACTTTGATTATGCAGCTGGTCAAACAATGACTAATGCAAAATTTCACGCACTCTTTGATGGCAAACCTCATCCTTACGATAGCGAGACAACACAAAAGCAAATGGATCTCGCCCGTTCTATTCAGGTTGTCACAGAAGAGATTGTATTAAAGATAGCGGCTCATATTCACCAGAAAACAGCTTGTGATAACTTATGTTTGGCTGGCGGAGTGGCGTTAAACTGTGTTGCAAATGGTCGACTGAGCCGAGAAGGACCTTTTAAAAATATTTGGATACAACCCGCCGCTGGCGATGCCGGCAGTGCCATAGGTGCTGCTTTACAAGTCTGGCATAAATATTATCAGCATCCGAAACAAGCACTGGGAACAAACAAAATAGATTTTATGAAAGGTGCTTATCTTGGTTGTCAGTATTCGAGTGATGAAGTTCAAGCAGCATGCCATTCTCAATCCTTACCTTTTTCAGTCTTAGACGATGAAAGTCTTTTTTCTCAAGTAGCGGCTTTTATTAACGATGGTAAAGTCGTGGGCTGGTTTCAAGATGCTATGGAGTTTGGACCAAGAGCTTTGGGTAACCGCTCAATAATTGGGGACGCTAGGAATACGCAAATGCAATCCCAAATGAATTTGAAAATTAAGCAGCGTGAATCCTTTAGACCCTTCGCGCCAGCAGTTCTGAGTGAAGATGCAACTAGTTGGTTTGATATAGATGTCGATAGCCCTTATATGTTGCTTGTTGCGGATGTCAAAGCAGAGCATTGTTTGGATTTGAAAGACAATCAGGCATCAGGTTTGGAAAAGTTATTACAACTTAGAAGCTCAGTGCCCGCTATTACTCATGTCGATAATTCAGCACGTGTGCAAACAGTGCATAAAGAAAGTAATCCTAAATTTCATCGCCTGATAAGCGAATTCAAAGCATTAACGGGAGTGGGAATGGTCATCAACACTTCATTTAACGTTCGCGGTGAGCCGCCTGTATGTAGCCCAAAAGACGCAATTCGGTGTTTTCTCGCAACTGATATGGATGTGTTGGTCATGCAGAACGTGGTTCTTTTGAAAGCTGAACAACCTGAAGAACAAATCGCTTTGGCAAAATCTATTACATTTGAGAAGGATTAATGTTGATGCTCAATAGCATACGAAAATTGATGTTACCTACAGCAAGCAGCCACGATACAAAAGCGATGCGCTCATTTGCTATTAGTATGGCAATCTTCCTTCCGCTTGTATTTATGTTGGTGCTGCCTTGGATATTCAATAAACCAATGCCGTATTGGCCTCTCGTGATTTCGAGCACTTTGATGGTACTGTACTTTGTATATCCTAGAGGTATTTATAATCCGTATTATCTATGGATGATCATCGCTTCAATATTGGGTTGGTTGAATACACGCATTATTCTAGCTTTGGTTTTCTATATTGTTATTACTCCTATAGGGCTGGTAATGAAACTACTAGGAAAACTGCAATATAAAAAACAACTGAAAGAGAGTAGTACTTGGGTCATACAAGACCATAACGACGATAGAAAAGATAAGAAACGCTTAGAGGAGCCTTTTTAATATGAGTGAGTTTTTACAGGATTTGTGGGCTTTTTTAAGAGTTCGCAAAAAGCTATGGCTATTACCTATCATTGTTATCCTTGCTTTGTTGGGCGGCCTTGTCGTGGCGACGCAACAATCTTCACTTGCCACATTTATTTATACATTATTCTAGGAGCACGGGAATGCCAATGTTCAAAACAGTTTTAAGCAACGAGATTACAGCAAAAAAGCGAATAAAACTCAGCATGCTGGCGATAGCATGTTCCATCTTCGCGCTCGGTGCGTGTTCGCAGTCGGAGCAATCGAATTCCTCGGATACCAGTGGAGCGAAGCCTATGGGAAATTCTCATCTTACAACGCTTGAAAAACACCCTCATGCTGCACAAGGTGAAGGTAAACCTGTGGTATATCAAGTTTTCACACGTTTATATGGAAACAAAAATTCGACCAACAAAGCGTGGGGTACTTTAGAAGAAAATGGTGTTGGAAAATTTAGTGACTTTGATGTTCCAGCGCTTAGAAGCATAAAAGCACTTGGTGCTTCCTATGTTTGGTATACAGGAGTGCCGCACCATGCTGTGATTAGAGATTACACCGAATATGGTATCTCAATGGATGATCCAGATGTAGTGAAAGGGCGCGCGGGCTCGCCTTACGCTGTAAAAGACTATTACAACGTTAATCCTGACTTAGCTGATGATCCTGAGAATCGCTTAGCTGAGTTTGAAGCACTAATTAAACGCACACACGATCAAGGTTTGAAAGTCATTATAGATATCGTGCCCAACCATGTTGCACGAGATTATGAATCTTTAAGTAAACCTTTGGGCGTTAAAGATTTTGGTGAAGCAGATAACACGGAACTTGAGTATGCGAGAGACAATAACTTTTACTATGTAGTAGGAAAGTCTTTTCAAGTGCCAGAGAGTGAAAACGCTTATCAGCCTTTAGGCGGTGAAGCACACCCTTTATCTGATGGTAAATTTGATGAAACACCCGCTAAATGGACTGGCAATGGAGCGCGTGCGGCTCAGCCAAGTTTCCATGATTGGTATGAAACGGTGAAAGTGAATTATGGCGTAAAGCCTGACGGTACTTATGATTTTGATAGATTGCCGAAAGAGTACGCAAACAAGTCACTTAGCGAACATGCTGCATTTTGGCAGGACAAATCTGTACCAGATTCGTGGATTAAGTTTGAGCAGATTGTTCATTATTGGCTTGATAAAGGGGTCGATGGCTTTCGTTACGATATGGCCGAAATGGTACCAGTAGAGTTTTGGTCATACTTAAATTCATCCATCAAAAACAAAAATCCAAACGCCTTTTTATTGGCTGAAGTATATAACCCAGATCTGTATAGAGACTACTTGAAGTTTGGCAAAATGGATTATTTGTATGACAAAGTCGAGTTTTATGATTCGTTGAAGTTATTGATGCAAGGTAAAGGTCCTGCACAAGCACTAGAAGATATTCAAATAGGTTTAGCCGATATTGAGCTTCACATGCTGCACTTCCTTGAGAATCATGACGAACAACGGATCGCAAGCCCCGGCTTTGCAGGCAAGGCAGAGAAAGGTAAGCCAGCGATGGTGGTATCTTCCTTGATCAGCAAGTCACCAAGCATGTTGTATTTTGCTCAAGACGTGGGGGAGGATGGTTCTGAGGAAACAGGTTTTGGCGATCCAAGCCGTACCACTATTTTTGACTATGCCGGTGTGCCAGCTCATCAGCGTTTTATGAATAATGGTGAATTTGACGGCGGGCAATCTACAGAGTCGGAAAAGCGATTGCGAGCTTTCTATGAACGCTTAATGCAAATTTCTGCAAACCACCCAACCATGCTTGGAAAGTACCAAAGTTTGCATTCATTTAACGTGAAAAACGCAGAAATGTCTGAGACAAATTCTTATTCAGAGTCGCAATTTTCTTTCGTTAGATGGAATGAAGATAAAGCGCTTATTGTGGTCAGTAATTTTAGTGACGAGACACAAGCCAATTTGACTGTAAACCTCCCCATATCTTTGCTTTCAGAATGGCAACTTAGTGAAGGAAGCTATCAAGCAACTGATTTGTTAAATGGCTTTGTTTACAACTTACAAGTAGCTAGAAAACGCTCAGATGCTTTTGTGAGTATTCAACTGAAAGGCTTGGAGTCAGCAGTGTTAGAAATTTCCTTGAAGGAGCAAGCTAAATGAGTCGTCGTATTATGCACTTGACTTCAATAGCATTGAGTTTCTTATTTATTGTTAGCACGAATACTAGTTTTGCATTTGAACCGAGCGCGTTTAGTCAACGTTCGGCGAATCAAAGCGCGGCTAATCAAAGCAGTGATAATCAAAGCTCTGACAATCGCCAGACGGTGCCAAGTAAACTCAAAGTTACCGGTCACACTGATAGCAACGACACAATTCAAGACAAGATTGTTACCTTACAAGAAGTCCAAAAGCTGAAGAATAAGCTAGAAATTAAACTTAGCACAGGAATGCTGAGCATAACGGCACTAAATGACGCGTCCTTTGAAGTTTTTTATGAGCCAGACGGCCTCAAACAATTGCCTTCATTTGCGCTTGCTGATGGTGTTAAGGAAAGAACGGAGATAGAAACAAAGTTGGAGGCATTCGCCGGTTATCTTGAATTTTCTGTCGCAAATTTGACTGCAAAATTGAATATCTCACCGTTTTCAATTAGCTACTATCGAGATGGAGAGCTGCTCGTCGCTGAAGAAGCCGGATTATTTAATTTCGAAACAATTCGTGGTTTTCGCTTTGCCTTACAAGACGATGAAAAGATTATGGGCGGTGGTCAGCGTGTCTTAGGCATGGATCGTCGTGGTCATCGCATGCCACTGTATAACCGAGCCCACTATGGTTATACAACTGAATCTTCGCAAATGTACTATAGTTTGCCAGCAGTAATGTCGACTAAGCTATACGCTATTGGTTTTGATAATAGTGCTTCTGGTTTTCTTGATATCGGGCACACACAAAAAGACGTATTACAGTTTGAAGCAAAAGCAGGTCGTACATCTTATATCATTAGTTCAGGTTCAACTTATGCTGATTTAGTGTCTAATTTCGTTGATGTAACTGGAAAACAACCCTTACCTCCTCGTTGGGCCTTAGGCAACTATGCTTCTCGATTCGGTTATAAAACACAAAAACAGACTCTCGATACTATTGATAAATTTATATCTGAAGACTTTCCTGTTGACGCAATTGTGTTAGATCTTTATTGGTTTGGGCCTGACATTAAGGGCCATATGGGTAATTTGGAATGGGATAAAAACGCATTCCCTGAACCCGAAAAAATGATCAAGCAGTTGAAAAAGAAGGGTGTGAAAACGATTCTTATCACCGAACCGTTTATACTATCTACGTCAACTCAATGGGACTCTGCAGTAAAAAATGATGCCTTAGCTCGTAATATTGGTGGTGGCCCTAAACGCTTTGATTTCTATTTTGGCAACACAGGCTTAGTCGATGTTTTTGATACTGCATCTCAAGATTGGTTTTGGCGTTTCTATGAAGGACTTGATGAGCAAGGCGTTGCAGGTTGGTGGGGTGATTTAGGCGAGCCTGAAGTGCACCCAAGTGATAGTTTGCATCGTTTTGAAGGGAATATGATTACGGGTGATGAAATTCATAATGCCTATGGTCATAAATGGGCACAAATGGTTTTTGAGCGACAAGCTAAATTAACACCAAACGAGCGTCCATTTATCATGATGCGCTCTGGCTTTCTTGGCAGTCAACGCTACGGCATGATCCCTTGGACTGGCGATGTGAGTCGTGAGTGGGGTGGTTTAAAGCCTCAAGTTGAACTTGCACTGCAAATGAGTATGTTTGGATTAGCATATACACATTCTGATTTAGGTGGCTTTGCAGGCGGGGAAGTATTCGACCCCGAGCTATATATTCGTTGGATGCAGTATGGCGTATTCCAACCTGTATACCGTCCACATGCGCAAGATAACATAGCCCCCGAGCCCGTTTTTCATGATCAAAAAACGAAGGATATTACTCGTGAATTTGTGAAATTAAGATATCGTATGCTGCCATACAACTATTCTTTATCTTTTGAGAATTCATTGTTTGGTACACCGATGATGCGACCGACGTTTTTTGATACAGCCAGTTCGAATATCGATAACGCGCTAAGTTATTTTTGGGGCGATGCATTTTTAGTTCAACCAATCACTGATCCTGGCGTTGAAACAGTTTCTTTAACATTGCCAAAAGGCGTTTGGTTTAGTTACTGGAATGACCTTAAATATGTGAATAAGTCTGATACTGATAAAACGGTTAGCGTTCCAGCCCCTATTGATCAGATGCCTGTATTAGTTAAAGCTGGCGCATTCGTACCGATGGCTAAGAATATGCAAAACACAGGCGAGTATGACAACTCTTATTTAAATGTGCATTATTATCATGATGCATCCGTCCCGAAAGCGTCGTATAAAATGTACGATGATGATGGTAAAAGTGCTGATTCCATTTCTTCGGAAAGTTATCAAACATTAGTATTTAACGCTGAAACAAACACTACTAAGGACAAACAGCAACTTGAGCTATCGACAAGGGTTCAGGGAGCCTATAAAGGTTCTCCAAAAATCAGAACGATAAACTTTGTTGTACATGGTGTTGCTGAACAACCTACCAATTTAATGGTGAATGGCGAGCAACTTACATTGCTAACGGCCAAGGCTTTCAGTCGCACTAAAAAGGGAGCATATTACAACCCTTCTACACAACAACTAAGAGTAAAAGAAAGATTAGAGTCCAAGTTAAACCTGGTTTTAGACTTCTAATCCTAGACTTACATTATGCGGGGCAAAGTTTTTCGTGTTTCGCATAATGTACTGTTCCAATTGTTTCATTTGGCTAGCTGGCAGTTTGTTCGCAGAGCTTACTGGGGCAAATGCACCGTAGCCTGCTAGCAAGCAATACCATGAAATCACAGGGTAGTATTGGGTCATGTTGTTCTTTGTTAGCACCTCTGAGATATCTTTCTTAGAATGCCAAACATCTATGACCTCACTGAGTTTCGGTGAAATATTCGTGTTTTCTCGGTTGTCGATCCAATAATCAGAATCAGTTCGTGAGTTCATCTTGTAATGACACACTATGTAATCTCTGACTCCCTCAAA
This sequence comes from Glaciecola sp. MF2-115, assembly GCF_047250385.1. Lineage (NCBI taxonomy): Bacteria > Pseudomonadati > Pseudomonadota > Gammaproteobacteria > Alteromonadales > Alteromonadaceae > Glaciecola > Glaciecola sp. MF2-115. The sequence goes on along the minus strand of NZ_JBLBVM010000047.1, from coordinate 80,972 downwards.
GCGCTGTCGAATATCATCGTTAAATGTTCGTTTCACTTCCTCTTCATTACTCGCGAAATTGGGTGCTTGTAAACTAGCAACTAATTTTTGAATGGTCTCTTGCACAAGGTGCAGCGCGGTTGCTTCTAATGGCTCAATAAAACCTTGAGAAAGTCCTACAGTAACTACATTCTTAAACCAGTGTTGTTGTACTTGACCCACTTTCATTTTTAAATGCTTTGCTTCATTTTTGTATGTGTCGTTATTGTTTTTTAGTTGCAGCCGTAACTCATCCTCAGCCTTTTCTGGTGTGATATATCTGTCGCTGAAAACATAGCCATTACCAGTTCGGTTTGTCAGTGGAATTTGCCATGACCAACCCGCACTTAAAGCTGTGGCTTTTGTTTCTGATCCAATTTTATCTTGTCGTGCAGAGGGAATAGCAACGGCTCTGTTATTAAATAAATTACAAGAAAAGTCCTCGAAGGGAACGTTTAAAGCGCCTTGCAATAGTAAGGAATTAAAGCCAGTAGCATCGATAAAAATGTCTGCTTCATGACGTTCACCAGATTCCAACTCAATCGATTGTATGCTGAGATCTTTGCGTTGATTCACTGATTTCATTGTACCGCTGATGTGAACAACGCCATTTGCTACAGCGTGCTTACCTAAAAATTCACCTAGTTTTCCAGAATCAAAATGATAGGCATAATTTAATGGTAGCTGTGGTTTTCCATCGAATGGTTTCGGGCTCAATTTTAAATCAGCCAGTTTTGCAGTTAAGAAAAAATTATCAGGATTAACTGCTACATCCATACCCCTTGAACGCATTTGGCAGTGATATAAAAAAGCTGCAGCTGTTTGGCGGTCGAAAGGAGAAGGGAAAGGATGGAAATAACGATTGTTTTGCGCGTTTTCGCTCCAATCTAAAAAACTAATGCCGTTTTTATACGAAGCATGGCAGGCGGGCATCCACTCCGACTCAGTGATACCTAAGAGATCGAAAAATTTCTTCAATTGTGGGGTAGAGCCTTCACCAACCCCAATAATACCAATTTGAGGCGACTCAACTAAGGTTATTTGCCAAGCTTCATGCTTTTGCTGCTGCGGATTTTTGCCTCCCAAATGATGATTGAGTAGATTTGCAGCCATCCAGCCAGCAGTGCCACCGCCTAAAATCAGCAGTTTTTTCATCGTGTTTATCACTTTCGTTTATCAAGTGTAAAATTTACCAAATATTAACAATGAATACATGCACTGTTTTTACGGATCCATTAAAAACATGGTCTGAATACGTATGCATATGGATAGTCATTTAATTATGATAACGTTAAACTTCAATGATAAGTTTACATATGATTTACATCCCTTGTGAATGTTCATGTGGTTTTGTTTTGCATGAAGAGGGTTTTAATAATAACAACAATAAGAGTAATTTATGCAAAAACAGCAACCTCGATTGAGTTTTTGGCAGCTTTGGACGGTTAGTTTTGGTTTTTTAGGCGTCCAGTTTGGTTTTGCTTTACAAAATGCTAATGCTAGTCGAATTCTTTCAGATTTAGGTGCGGACCTGCATTCTCTTTCATTTTTTTGGTTAGTTGCTCCGATCATGGGCTTGCTTGTTCAGCCTATCGTCGGTGCCGCCTCTGATAGAACTTGGAATAGATTAGGGCGACGCAGACCATTCATCCTAGCTGGTGCTATTGCCGCAGCAATTGGGATGTTTTTGATGCCTAATGCATCGTTAGTTGTTGCTTTGATTGCACCGATGATTTTTGGTGTATTGATGCTCGCGCTTATGGATGCATCTTTTAATGTCTGCTTTCAACCCTTCAGAAGTCTAGTGTCTGACATGGTGCCGCCAGAACAACGTAATTCAGGATATTCAATTCAGTCGCTACTCATTAATGTAGGAGCCGTCATTGGCTCAATATTGCCTTTCGTCTTAACTAATGTTGTAGGTTTAGAAAACACGGCTAAAGCTGGTAATGTTGCTCCTTCAGTTGTTTGGGCGTTCTACATTGGTGCCACAGTATTGTTAGGAAGCGTGCTTTGGACGGTTTTCAGAACGAAAGAATATACTCCCAAAGACTACTACGCATATAAAGGTTTAGATGCTGAAAAGGCAGCGCAAGAACTTAAGGAAGTAAAAAGTCTTGGTCAGAAACTTACGGAGTTTTGGGGCTTAATGAAAACCATGCCTGACACAATGAAACAACTTGCTGTCGTGCAGTTTTTCTCTTGGTTTGCCTTGTTTATTATGTGGGTTTATACAACACCTGCAATTACCCAACACATTTGGGGCGTTGAGGTTAAATGGTTCGATCCAGAATATTTAAGTTCTGTCGATGTACCTGCTTCGGTTATAGCGGCGAAAGGAGCGGCCGGTGATTGGGTCGGAATTCTGTTTGCTGCTTATTCATTGTTCGCTGCGATATTTTCCGTAGTTTTAGCTAAATTAGCAGACAAAATTGGCCGAAAAGTTGTGTACGCAGGTTCATTGTTTCTTGGTGGGATAAGTTATATTAGTTTCTTATTCTTCCAAGATTTAACGCCAACAACAGTCAATTTGTTTATTACTGAAGTAACTGTGCCGGTAGGGGCTGTGAATTTGGTCTTACCTATGATCGGCATTGGTATTGCTTGGGCGGCTATATTGGCGATGCCTTATGCGATGCTAGCGGGCTCACTGCCTGCGAATAAAACGGGCGTTTATATGGGGATATTTAACTTTACTATCGCCATGCCGCAAATCGTTTGTGGTCTTACTGCTGGTTTTATTCTCAAATATGCTTTCGACAATGAGGCGGTGAACATCATTATGGTATCTGGTGTTGCAATGATCATTGCTGGCTTCGCAGTCTTTAGAGTAAAAGAGCCGGTTCAAGTAACTAGTTTATAAACCTTGTTCCCTGGTTGGCCCCAGCTACATAATATATGTCGCTGGGGTTTTTTATTTTCTAACTGGCTTTGAAACCAGCCCCACAAGACTCTCTAACAATCAATTCAGGTGGCATTAAGTAGTCTTTGACAGGCTCATTGTGGATCATCTTTAACAGGTTCGATACCAGCAGTTCTCCAGCTAGTTGCGTGTTCTGTTGAACCGTTGTGAGTGGTGTTGAAGCAAACTCACTAATTTGAATATTGTCGTAACCGACAACAGCAAGGTCTCTGGGCACTTTCAAACCTTTACTTCTAATTGCTCTTATCGCACCCATAGCAATCAAATCTGAAGCGCAAACAATAGCATCTGGATGTTCTCCATCCAAAATTTCCATCGCCGCTTTGTAACCAGCGAGTTCGGTAGATATCGCGTCTTTTTGAACAATCTTTGAAATATCGAAACCACCTTGAGCTAATACTGTGATAAAGCCATCATAACGAGCTTTAAATTCAGGCGCACTTTCATCGGCAATCCCTATAAAAGCAAAACTTCGATGACCTAGAGTAACGAGGTGTTTTGTGATCTCAACGCCGCCTAAGAAATTATCACAACCTATTGAGACACCAGGGTGTTTCTTATCAGGCGCTCCCCAGCGTAAAAAGCGTGTTCCTTGCTCTTCAAGCTGAGACAACTTGTATTCATAGTCGGTGTAACTGCCGTAGCCAAGTAAAATTAGACCATCGGCTTTGTTTGAGTCTTCATAAACGGCATGCCAGTCATCTTTCAAATTTTGGAACGAGACTAAAAGGTCATAACCAGCGGCTGCGGTAGCTTTCGTTATACTGCCCAACATTGAGATAAAAAATGGATTGATCAAAGAATCGTCAGAAGTAGGGTCTTCAAATAGCAATAAGGCTAAAGTAAGGCTATGTTGTCTGCGCAAATTACTCGCATTTTTGTCTACTTTATAATTCAGATCTTTGGCAATTTTCTTTATGCGCTCTCTGGTCTCCGCATTGACTAGAGGACTGTCACTGAGGGCTCGGGATACTGTAGATTGCGATACACCTGCCATGTGGGCAATATCAAATGAGGTTGCTTTGCTCTTCATTTATTGATGAATTCTTATTGTTTGTTACCTGTTTATACACTAGTCGCACTATCAAGTTCAAATTCTTTACTATGAAGACTGACTAAAATGTAAAATTCTGGCTATTGTAATGGCTTCAAAGTGATATACTCCCGAAAAAACATATCTACACACTTAAGGAACATTTACACATGGCCGAGATTGAGCATCGACCGTCCAATTTTATTCGACAAATCATAGATAAAGATTTGCAAAGTGGCTTGCACACTACCGTGACAACTCGCTTTCCTCCTGAGCCAAATGGATATTTGCATATTGGGCATGCTAAATCGATTTGCTTGAATTTTGGAATTGCTCAGGATTATGAAGGCAAGTGTAACTTGCGTTTTGATGATACGAATCCTGACAAAGAAGATATCGATTTTGTTAACTCAATTAAGCAAGACGTAAATTGGCTTGGTTTTTCGTGGAGCGGTGAAGAAAGATACTCATCAAATTACTTTGATCAATTACATCAATACGCTGTCGAATTAATTGGTAAAGGTTTAGCTTATGTAGATTTTAGTTCTCAAGAAAAAATGCGTGAAATGCGAGGAACACTCACTGCGCCTGGCACTAATAGTCCGTATCGTGATACGAGCGCAGAAGAGAATCTTGAGCTATTTGCAAAAATGAAAGCTGGGGATTTTAAAGAGGGCGAGTGTTGTTTGCGTGCGAAAATTGACATGAGTTCATCCTTCATGTGTATGCGCGATCCTGTTCTTTATCGAGTTAAGTTTGCGCATCATCATCAGACGGGTGATAAATGGTGCATTTATCCAATGTACGACTTCACTCATTGTATTTCGGATGCGATTGAAGGTATCACGCACTCATTGTGCACACTAGAATTCCAAGATAACCGTCGCTTGTACGATTGGGTCATTGAAAACATTTCTATTGATTGCTCACCGAAGCAGTATGAGTTTTCTCGCCTTAATCTTGAATATACGGTACTGAGCAAGCGCAAGTTGATTCAACTCGTTGAAGAAAATCACGTTGAAGGCTGGGACGATCCTCGAATGCCTACCATTGCTGGGCTTAGAAGACGAGGGTACACACCCTCATCGGTCAGAGAGTTCTGTTTGCGAATCGGCGTAACGAAGATGGATAATTTGGTTGAGATGAGCATGCTCGAAGCCTGTATTCGCGATGAATTAAATGCTGCAGCGCCACGCCGAATGGCCGTATTAGATCCATTGAAAGTTGTAATTGAAAACTACCCTGAAGATCAAGTTGAATGGTTAGATGCGCCAAATCATCCAAGTGATGAATCAATGGGGACTAGGAAAGTACCTTTCAGCAAAGAACTGTGGATTGAAAAAGAAGACTTTAGAGAATCTGCGAATAAGAAATTCAAACGCTTAGTACTTGAAAAAGAAGTTCGTTTACGTAATGCCTACTTTTTGCGCGCAGATCGTTGCGACCTTGATGAAAATGGTGAAGTGTCAACTGTTTACTGTACTTATGACTCGTCTACATTAGGTAAAGACCCTGAAGATGGTCGTAAAGCGAAAGGTGTTATCCACTGGGTAAGCGCGGCGGAAGGTAAAAAAGCTGAAGTAAGGCTTTATGACCGTTTATTTACTTCTGCTAATCCAGCTGCGGAAGAAGACTTTACGGCAGCGATTAACCAGCAATCATTAATCGTGAAGCAGGGGATAGTCGAGCCATCTTTAGCAGATGCCAATCATGAAGACGCTTTTCAATTTGAAAGAACAGGCTACTTTTGTATCGATAAAGAAAGTAAGCCGGAAGCTTTGCTCATTAATAGAACAGTAGAGCTGCGAGATACTTGGGCTAAGATGAATAACTAAGATGATAATGGGGCTAGCAGAGGTGTTAGCCCTGAGTTACTAGCCCGAGTTGCTTAGTCAGCTTGATAAAGGCTGACACTTGTTTCATATAAACGCCCGGTGTATTCCATCGGGCGTTTCGTATTTTAAAGCTGTTTGTGGTCGCTAATACAAAGCTTTTACAATCCTCATATCTTATACAAACGTGACACATATAAAAGTGACTCATATTTTATGAGAGAAATTGCAGAACGACCTCGTTAGATAAGCGGATTTACTTTACTTGGCAGTCTAGAGACTGACCGTTAACGCCTATACTGTCATCGGACGCTAAATATAAGTAAGTGGGCATAATATCTTCAGGTGTTTTAAGCGAATCTGGTTTTTCACCAGGAAAGGCTTTAGCTCTCATACTTGTTTTAGTTGCGCCCGGATTAATGCAATTAAAACGAATTCCAGTGTTTTTATACTCATCAGCTAGCACTTGCATCATGCCTTCTGTCGCAAATTTAGAAATGCTATACGTTCCCCAGTAAGCGCGACCTGTTCTGCCCACTGACGAAGTTGTATAAATAACAGAGGTGTTTTTGTTCTTCTTAAGTAAAGGTAACAGCGCTTGCGTCATAAAAAACTGACTATTCAAGTTCACTTGATTAACTTCCAAAAATTCTGACTCTTTTATCTCATGAAATGGACATAAATTACCGAGAACACTCGCGTTGAATAAAACGACATCAATTTTTTTCAATTGTCCTTCGATACTTGCGACCATATCTTGATAATTTTTTGGACTTGCGCCTTTGAAGTCGATTGGTACGATAGTGGGCTGTAGCCCGCCATTGCTCACAATTTCATCATAAGTACTTTCAAGCTTCGCCACTGTTCTTCCCAACAATATTACCTCTGCACCATGTTGAGCGAAAGTTATTGCTGCTTGTTTACCGATGCCATCGCCTGCACCAGTTATTAAAACGATTTTATCGCGTAATGCGTTATCTGAAGCTACATATTGTGAATGTGATTGCATATTTTTTAGTTTGTTATTTGCTTAGAATCGAAAGACGATATGGTAACGTAGAATATAATATGGCTAAAGCTGTTAGTGCTTATTTATAAAAATTTAGTTATTTTCATTACAAAGTATTAACAAACCTTTGCAAAGTGAAGTCAAAGTCAATACTATTACGATAAATATAACTGGTCATACTTGTTAGACTATCCGCAATACCATTGCGTTAATAATAACTAGAAATGTAATGGATAAATATTATCTGTAAGCAAGTGGGGAAAATGAATGAACAAATTGTTAATTAGCACTAGTGTTTTGGCTGCTTTGGGCCTAGCTGGTTGCGGTGGTGGCGACACTCTTGAAGAACTTAGAGAGGACGCACCTGCACAAACTCCTTTTTCGCGAGTCGTATTCGATCCGGCAAATGGTAACTTAAATATTCCAAATGATTTGCTAATGTTGCCAGGCGATGATGGTTTCTTTGATTATACCTTAAATATTCCTGTTGACGATCCTAGCAACTTCGGTGACCCTCAAAATGCATTGAATGTTTTAGACGGTTGGTCAACTACTCAACCTTTCGTAATAGACGTTGAAACGCCTCCAAATACACAACTTGACGCTAGCACACTCAGCGCAGGTGTTCATTTATACGAAGCAACTTTGGGCTTGAACCAACAAGATGCTGGCTGTGCATCTATAAAGATTCCAAGCGCAGGCTGTAAAGTAGGTGACAAGTTAACATTTGGTGTTGACTATGTGCTTAACTTAACAGACAACAATACAATCGCTGTCATCCCATTAAAACCGCTTAAACCTGCTCAAGGTTATTTGTTGGTGATGACTGACGATTTGAAAGATTCATCTTCTAAATCGGTAAAAGGCTCCACAACATGGGAGCTTGTTGCACAAGATATTGATACTATGCCTTTGGCGAGCGCTTCACAGCTGAGTTTGCAACAATTAATTAATCTTCACCTCGACTCTCTGACTGCTGCCGGCGTACAAACAGACAACGTGACTTATGTTTCTGCATTTACTACTCAGTCAATCTCTAATGTACTGGACACGGTTAAGCAACTAATGATTGCTGAATTTGCTGGGCGCGCAGCTGCTGGTGACCCAACTGCTGGTGAAGCTTTACCGGCGATTATCGCTAGAGATGTTGACTCAGGTCCAAACTCAATGGAAGCACTAGGCTTGGTTTCAGAAGCACTAGTCGCTGGTGCAGTGCAGCAGGGGATTGCGGGTTTACCGCCTGAAGCTGAACCACTTATTCCAGCTATTAATGCATCTGATTTCTCATCTTTCACTACATGTTCAGGCTTACTTGTAAGTGCTGGCGGTGGTTTTGGTAGTGACACTGCTGAAGTTAATGTTTTCGCAGCAGGCGTAGCAACAGGAATTTTGGGCCAAGTAGGTCAATTCTGCGCAGCAACTCGTTATGAAGGTAATATTTCATTACCATACTATTCAGGTGTTCCGAGCGCTGAGAACCCATTGGCTCCAGTCAATACGTTCTGGAAAGCGGCATGTGATAGCGGAATCGTTCTTGCAAATGCGGCGTCTGTACTACCAAGCGCGACTCCAGGTCCAAACGCAGCTTTATGTACACAAGTTGGTTTAGCTGATGTAAGAATTAACGGCGAGCTACTAGATCGTGACCGTAACTTAACCAAATTCAACCCTGTACCTCAAATGACAGGTGGAAACCAAGGTTTTGAAACTTTAGATGTACAAATTACGGTACCTAATGTTCAAGTAGCCGGGGCGCTAGGGTTTGCAATTGCAAAACCAGATGCAGGTTGGCCTGTTGTGATGTTAGCTCACGGTATAACGTCGAAAAAAGAAGACATGTTAGCAGTAACGGGTGCATTATCATTAGCTGGTTTTGCGACTGTTGCAATTGATCAGCCAATTCACGGTTCTCGTGGATTCGATTTAGATGGCGATGGCACCGATGAACTTAATGCTACGACTGTCAGTGCTACGCACTACTTGAATTTAGGTGTATTGCCAACGGGTAGAGATAACTTACGTCAAAGTGTGTCTGATTTATTAGGCTTAAGACTGGGTTTGAATGCTGTTGTAGACACAACGACAACGCAATCTGTTGATATTGATACTTCAAATGTATCTGTGTTCGGTGTTTCTCTTGGTGCAATAACTGGCGGCAACTTCGCATCTATTGCTAACACAGGCTTTGCTGGTCCATTAAGCGCTTTTGATGGCATGTTTGCGATTCAGGCTGCGTCGTTAGAGTCTCCTGGTGGTGGCACAGCTAACTTCTTACTAGAGTCGGCTGCATTTGGTCCATTAGTAAAAGGCTTGTTGTTGTCTCAAGGCTCACCTGATTTTCAGGCTTTCTTAATAGCGACTTTCGGAACTGTAAATGTATCTGAAGCGCAATTGGTTGGTGCTGTGAATGGTTTCTTAGGTGCCTTAACTCCAGAGCAATTAGCGGGTGCTAACGCATTGTTTGGCCAGTTCGCATTTGCTGCACAAACAATGATCGACTCTGCTGACCCTATTAACTATTTTGGTACTTTGGCAAGCAACACGCCTGTTCACATGATGACTGTAGTGGGTGACGGTGATGCAAATCTGCCAGACCAAGTAATTCCTGTAACGACAGCGCTTCCTTTAGCTGGTCAACAGGCATTAGCTAATATCATGGGCTTGCAGCAAATTTCATCAACGGCAGCAAGCACATCGCCAATTAGCGGCATTGTTAAGTTTACTGAAGGTGCTCATGCAAGTAGCTTGAATCCGTCTAGCAGCGCGGCTGTTACGGAGGAAATGCAACGTGAGTTGGCTAACTATGTTGGGTCAGGTGCAACAGCAATCGTTATAACGAACGAAGCTGTTGTTGCTAACTAAGATAATGTTGTAAACAAATAAGTATCTTTGAAAGCCAGCTTAAAAGCTGGCTTTTTTTGCCTGCTATTTATATGTGAGTTAATTGTCTATTTGTTTGTGTAAAGTAGTACGTGCATTTTTGAAACAAAATTTTACTAATTTGTTATTACTTCGCTATTTTTTTAGACTAGACTGATCCATGGAACCCAAATAATAATAAGGACATCGTTTTGATAAGTTTAGATTTTTCACGTTTTAGAGTTTCAATCTCCGTTGCTGCTGTTGCTGTTGCGCTTTCAGGCTGTGGTAGTGATGATAAGCAATACGAAGTAACACAACCGCTGCCGGTTACTCCTCCAACTACGCCTCCTGTGGCTCCTTCATTACCAGCATTCGATGCTGATGGTGAATTGCAAGCGAACATTCGTTGGACCGAGTATGGCGTGCCCCATGTCAAAGCGGACAATTTAGAAAGTATGGCATTTGGTGTCGGTTACGCTTTCGCCCAAGATAATATGTGTATCTTAGCAGACCAAATAATTAAATATAACTCTGAAAGAGCGAAGTTTTTAGGTCCGGATAGAAACGCAGGCACAGGTGATTCGGAGCATTTAATTAATGACTTTGGCTTCTTGACCCTTGGCATTCGAGAAACAGCGGAACAAAATCTTGCTTCTCTAAGTGCTAATAGTCGCGCTTTACTAAGTGGTTATACGCAAGGTTATAATCAATATCTAAACGATACTGGTGTTGCTAATATTGATCCGAGCTGTGCAAATCAGCCTTGGGTGCAAGAGATTGATAGCGTCGATTTATTAACTTATTCACTGGGTGTCGCGCTTTTGCCTGGCGCGGCAAACTTCCTTGGTCCAATGTTTATTGCTGCACCTCCAGGTGAAAATCCATTCCCTACACCAGCAGCACCAATTGCTGGTTCCTCTTTAGAGCAAGGAATACCGTTTGAAATTAATCCTAAAGTGTCCTTACCTGAGCGTAATCCACAAGAAATGGGATCGAACGGTTGGGGCTTGGGCTCTGATAAAACTGAAAATGGTATGGGAATGGTACTAGGTAATCCGCACTTTCCGCATACTGGAAACTTGAGATTCTGGCAATTTCATACAACGATCCCTGGCCATTTGAACGTAATGGGTGGCTCACTAATGGGTCTACCTGGCGCGGTTAATATCGGATTCAATGAAAATGTAGCATGGACGCATACTTTCTCAACGGCAGAGCACTTTGTTGTTTATCAACTCGCCTTAGATTCGAGTGATCAAAGCAACTTAACACATTCGGTAGACGGTCAAAAGAGGACTATCTATAAGAAGGAGTTAAGTATTGATGTCGCGGTAGCACCGGGACAAACGATTAAGCTGAAGAAAAACAGTTACACAACAAATTATGGTCCTATGATCGTCGTACCTGGCAATTTTGATTGGGAAAACGGTGGATCTGCTTTCGCTATTAAGGATGCAAACTTACCTAACTATGATATTTTTGATCATTGGTTAGCGATGAATCTGTCAACCAATATGACTGAATTCAAGCAAGCGTTTAAAGATTACGACGGCGTTATTTTTAACAATACCATGGCAGCTTCGAAATCGGGTGAGGTCTTCTACATCGATGACTCTACGGTTCCCGGTTTAACTTCAACTGCAATCAATGCATTAACTACAAACCCTGTACTTATTCAAACTAAGCAGTTAGCTGGTTTTACAGTGCTTCCAGGTTTCGCAAGCGCATTTGATTTCAATTTTCCAGTTTCATACGACAGTGCGCCAAAATATGAAGGTACAGATTATGTACAAAACTCTAATGATAGCTTTTGGCTGACAAACTTAGAAAATCCAATTACTGACGTTTCACCTTTGTATGGAAAAGTTGGAAATGAGCAATCATTGCGTTCAAGGATGGCACATAAGTTGTTATCTGACGCTGCTGGCTCTGATGGTAAATTCACTATTGCCGAAGTGGAAGAAGCCCTATTGGGAAATCGTAATTACCTTAGTGAAGCGATACTGTCGGAACTATTGTCAATATGCCAAGCTAATCGCGAAGAAGACGTTGATATCGGTACTGCTACAGTAAACATTGCCGAGGGTTGCGACGCTTTAAATGCGTGGGATTCAAAGATGAATACGGAAAGTGTTGGCGCACATGTATTTAGAGAATTTGCATTTCAGTTTGCACGAAATCCTCAATGGTCTGTAGCCTATGATGTAAGCGATCCAATTAATACTCCGCGCGGCTTAATTGATAACTCAACCACGGTCCAACAGCTTGCAGTGGCTATTGATAAGATCCAGCGTGCTGGTATTGAGCTAGATGCAAGCTTAGGGGAAGTACAGTTTGTTGAGAAAAGCACGGCTAACGGACAAGCAAGTGGGGAGCGTTTCCCTTGGGGTGGAGCACATAATGTCGAAGGTGGATTCAATGTCTTTAACTCAAGCACTGGTAATAACGGCACTGAAATACCGCGCCATACTTACCCAATGATGGATAACACTTCTATTTTGAGCGCTGAAGCTAAAGGCTATCATATTGCTTATGGAAGTAGCTGGATGTTTATCGCAAACTTTACGGAAAATGGCCCGGTTGCTAGGGGTTTGCTCAGCTATTCTCAATCGCATAATCCGGAATCAGAACAATTTGATGACCAGACAGGTTTGTATTCTACTCAGCCTCAGTTAAGACCTTTGCGTTTTACTGAAGAAGATATTGCCGCGAATCTTGTGAAAGAAATGAATATATCTAACGCAGCGCAAGAATAATTGTAGAATATTGTTTGTTTAACTCAAATTTTTGCGTGATTTTATGGTATAAAACTACGCATTAAAGTTAGTGCAATTAACTAGCGAATTGATGGAAGGACCGAAAGGTCCTTTTATTTTGTGTTTTCGGCCCCAAATATGCCGAGAAAAAGTAGTAACTAGGAGTGAAATTTGGAATTTTTATTTGTATATGGTTTGTTTTTAGCCAAGGCAATTACCATAGTCGTGGCGATTGTCGTCGTTGTTGGTTTCATCGTCGGAATGGCCTCGAAACAAAAGCAAACTAGCGGAAATCTGGAGTTTGAATCTCTTTCAGAGCACTTTGATGATATCAAGAATCAAGCTCAGCATGTTCTTTTAAGCAAGGATGAACTAAAAAAATTAGAGAAAGAAGAGAAGAAAAAAGAAAAGGAAAAAAAGAAATCCTCCAAAGATGAAGCAAAGAAAAAGAATCTTTTTGTCCTAAACTTTAATGGTTCCATGAATGCCCAAGAAGTTGAACAACTGCGTGAGGAAATTACCGCAGTGTTATGTGTGGCAACGAAAGATGATGAAGTTTTAGTTAACGTTGAAAGTGGTGGTGGCGTAGTACATGGATATGGATTAGCTGCATCCCAACTTCAACGTATTAAAGACAAACAAATTAAACTCACTGTTAGTGTTGATAAAGTAGCTGCTAGTGGTGGTTATATGATGGCCTGCGTCGCAGACCACGTTATCAGTGCGCCATTTGCTATTATCGGCTCTATTGGTGTTATCGCTCAGTTACCTAACTTCAACAAAGTGTTGAAGAAAAATGACATAGAATTTGAACAACATACTGCCGGTGACTTTAAACGCACTTTAACCATGTTCGGTGAGAATACTGCTGAAGGGCGAGCGAAATTCAAAGAAGAAATTGAAGATGTACACCTTATGTTCAAAGACTTTGTTAAGCAGCATCGCTCGGAGCTAGATATAGATAAAGTCGCGACAGGTGAATACTGGTATGGTCAGCGTGCTAAAGATTTGAACTTGGTTGATGAATTGAAAACGTCAGACGACTTCTTAATGGAAGCTAATAATACTCATAAATTATATGCTATTAAGTACGCGGCTAAGAAAACGCTAGCCCAGAAGCTTGGATTTTCAGCATATAAAGCGCTTGAGCAAACTTTTATGAGACTTGTTGATGCAGGCAATAAACTTTATCGTTAGTATTGTTTTTAGGAAACTAGGAAACTAGGAAACTAGGAAACTACGAATTTAGCTAACTACGAATTTAGCTAATTACGAAACAATAGTTAGAAAACAACAGCTAAAAAAGACAATAAAAAAGCGGCAATGCCGCTTTTTTTATCGCTAAATTTTAATAGCTAGTCTTAAGCTACTCTCAGGATACTTATCGAGGTGCCTTAGCGCCAGGATTAGATTCTTGAATTTGCTTAGTATAAAAGTCTTTCACTGAGAAACTAGATGTAGACTTTTTCGCCTTAGCTTTTGTTTTAGCAGGGGCTTTAGGCTTTTCTGCTTTCGCGGCAGCCTTCGGCTTCTCTGCTTTTGCTGGTTTCTCTGCTTTTGCTTTTTTAGGAGCGGGAGCAGCCATACCATCAGCCATTTCATCCAACTGTGCTAAACGAACGTTTTTACCGCCGTCGACACTGTACCAACCACCTTTTGCTTCGATAGTTGGTGCTTTACCATTTGCTGCCTCATAGGCCGCCGTGAATTTTGCTAAGACGCTGTCTTTGTCTAATTTGCTCATACGTTCTTATGAACCCTTTTTGTTGTAGTAATGTTAATATAGTTACAGTGTAAACCTTTTTTATTTCAAATGTCTAATTTGAGTTCATTGGAGCCGTATTTTTGTGAAAAGACATGAATTTATTACCTTAATTGACGAATTGCTACAACCCGACTTGATCAATGACTATTGTCCGAATGGGCTGCAGGTTGAGGGTTCTGAGGAGATTAATCGAGTCATTACGGGCGTTACGGCGTCACAAGCATTGATTGATGCAGCGATAAAGCAACAAGCTGACTGTGTTTTGGTTCATCACGGATATTTTTGGAAAGGGGAGTCGCAAGCCATTACAGGGATTAAAATGCGCCGAATCAAATCCTTGTTGACGCATAATATAAACCTGCTCGCTTATCACTTGCCAATCGATATTCATCCAGAATTGGGAAATAACGCACAATTAGGTAAGTTGCTCAACATAGGAAGTATTCAGAATCACCCAGGTTTAAAGCCTCAAGGGATAGTAATGTTTGGAGACTTAAGTGCTAAGCAAAGCGCAGAGGACTTTCAAATGCAAATCGTCAAGGCGCTTAGCAGGGACGTAATACATGTAAGTGGAAACACAAATCGACCAATTAAACGAATTGCTTGGTGTACTGGTGGAGGTCAAGGCTATATTGACGCATGTGCAGAGATTGGCGTCGACGCATTTATCTCCGGTGAGATTTCAGAACAGACAACTCACAGCGCACGTGAACTTGATATTCATTATTTCGCCGCGGGTCATCATGCGACTGAGCGCTATGGTGTCAAGGCACTTGGTGAATACCTGAGCAAGACTGCTGGACTCGAAGTAACATTTGTCGATATTGACAACCCTGCTTGAGTGTATAAACGCTGTATTTCAAAACGTAGATGCTCAGAAACGCAGAAACGTAGGAATGCAGAAACGCAGGAATGCAGAAGCGTAGAAATGTAGAAGCGTAGAAACGTAGATGTGCAGAATTGTAGAAACACAACCAACATAGCGCATAGCGCAAAAAACAACTAGTCGAAAATATAAATCAAATGCGTAAGCAAATTAGAAGATGAGAAAACCAAAAGTAGTCATACCCAGCGATACCTTCTTTGATGGCATCGCTAATAAATTCGATAAGAATATTTACGGCACAAGCAAAGGGCGTTTACGACATCAAATGTTGTTACATTATTTGTCGCCACTAATACACAACATTGAGCCTTTAAACGTGTTGGATGCGGGCGGTGGTACAGGTGTCATGTCCTTGGCTTTTGCAGAAGCTGGCCATCATGTGACATTGTGTGATGGTTCAGAGGAAGTGCTTGAAATTGCAAAGAAGCGTTTGGCCGATGTCCCCAATACGAGCATCGCGCAACAAGACATATTGTCGTTGGATGACTCTGAGAGCTTTGAACTGGTGCTGTGTCATGCTGTACTAGAGTGGGTTCAAGAGCCCTTGAAGATTATAGATAAGCTGTTTTCGCAGTTGAGTGTAGGCGGGAGGCTTTCCTTAAGCTTTTTCAATCGTGATGCCGCTCTTTTTAATAATGCGATATGGGGGAACTTCGATTATATTAATGCCGGTTTGAATACTCGGAATCAGGTGAAGTTGAATCCTCATAATGCGCAACGTCCACTCGATATCATTCAGTACATAAATGAAACTTACCCCGATTACATTGTTGAACATAAAGCCGGAATTCGTTGCTTTCACGATTACTTACATGACCGCACAAAGCAAGTTGATGAGTATGAAAAATTATTAGAATTAGAGTTAGAACATGGAGCTACCGAGCCGTTTATGTGGCTCGGTAAATATTTCCATTTGGTAATTGTGAAGCAGTAAAGAAAAAGTTCATTGCAAAGCGTTAAGAACGAAAAACATACTTTTTTCGCAACGCGCATTTTTTAAGCGTTAAGTGCTGCAGTTATGTCTGCTTCAATTTGTTCAGGCTTAGTTGTTGGGCTATAGCGCTTGAGTACTTCACCATTTTTACCGACTAAGAACTTTGTGAAGTTCCATTTGATGCGTTTCGTGCCAAGAATGCCAGGTGCTTCGTTTTTCAATAACTGATAAATTGGCGCAGCATTCTCACCATTGACTTCAACCTTCTTCGAAAGTGGAAATGAAAGATTAAAACGCATTTCACAAAATTGTGCGATGTCACTGTCAGTGCCGGGTTCCTGATGACCAAATTGATCACATGGAAAACCAATTATCTCTAAGCCCTTCTCTTGATGTGTTTTGTACAAAGCCTCCAAACCATCATACTGAGGCGTAAATCCGCATTTACTCGCAGTGTTTACGATGAGTATTACTTTGCCTGCATATTGCTTGAAGGGGACTGTCTCGCCATTGTTTGCGACATAGTCTAGGTCATAGATTGAATTTGACATGAATTACTCTAAGTGAAGAATTTGCTGCTAATTGTAACAGCGTTCTTGAAATAGTCAGTAAGTTTAAGCAACGTCTTCCGATAACTGTTCTTCAAAAGGAGGCATTCTGTAAGCATCTGGATAGTCGCCTAATTTTTTCTTAATTAAGTTGTAACGCTTTTGATTAGAGTCGGAAAGTGTTTGGTCTTTTAATTCGTCAAATAAGCTCAATGTTTGTTGATCCTTATATTCCGCCTTTTTAATGTCACTTAAGCATTGCAATAGATTCAGAGTGAAGGCTGGAACTTGTGGATTAAGCTGTCGAGCTTTATAAAATAGCTCCATCGCTTCACTCACATTATTACTTAAGTAATAAACCATGCCCTGATCGTTTACGCGTTTTGCTTTTTCCTCAGACAAACCGAGTGATTTCTCTGCTTCGAGTATCATACTATCTGCCAAAATTAAGTCTATTTGGTCATCTTTCGCTGAAAGCTTACTTTCTACCTCATTCCATACTTCACGGGCTTTCTCATCATCACCTAAGCCAAACCAAACTTTAATCGCATCAACCATCGTTGTTAATTTTGCACTTTTCGCATCGCCGACCGTTTTATCGACGATAATACGAGCTGCTTTCTGCTGGTCGCCTTCTAACAAACTTGCTAGTGCGAGCATAAAGTCTCTCTGATGTTGCGTTTGACGGTCTAAAATACTCCGATTGGCATTGCCAATAAGACATTTAGCTGCATGAATTGTGGGACCTCTCTCTTCTACCGCTGAATTCTCTGCTAACTGCAGTTGATAGCGAGCAAGTTCGATGGTGTATTCATCAAAACGTTCTTTAACGGTGAAGTTACTCTGTCGTTTCTTTTCCAATAGCCTGATTGCATCATCGCTTCGGCCCTGCTTTTTGTATGCAAGTACTTTTAATTTGGTCGCTGGAATCGTTAGTTCATTCTCCTTGATATGATCAAGAATTTTCTCCGCTAATGCATAGTTTTCTTTACCGATTTCTACACATGCCATCCATTCGTAAGCTTTGTCTTTGGTTAGCTGCTCACTGACGAGTCCGCCTAACATGTTTTGACAATGACGCCATTGGCCAGAGAGAAACTCACTTTTGATTAGCCCCCAATGCGCCCAAAGTACATTAGACGAACGCTCAAGTATGTCTTGATACAGAGCGATCGCTTCTGCATATCGCTGTTCATTGATTAATAAGCGCCCCTTTAATTTGATGAAATCGGCTTTCGCTCGCTTACTCAAGCCCTTTTCTAAGGCTTCATCCAGAAATTTGAGTGCTTGACCAGGTTTGTCATTGTCTAAGTAAACAAGTGCAGGTTTAATTTTTTCACGTACGCTCAAATAATGCTTCACAGAGGTGTGCAGGGTTTTAATTGTGTATGGTTTGATGATAAGCACATCGGGGTGAATATCCAATATCTGACTGATGGTTTGTGGCAGACGATCAGAGGTTAAGAATATAACGCCCGTAGAAGGCTTGATAAGCTTTGATTCTGCTAAATACTGTACCCATTCGACACCATTTTTATGTTGGCCCAAATGGAAGTCTGTAACAACAATATCGAAATCAATAGTACGTAAACCATTTCTTAGTTCTTTACCATTAGAATAACTTGCAATATCAAATTCGCCCAAAGACAATAAATGACTGCGTAGATTTAATCGGGCAGTGGCATTATCCTCAACAATTGCGATTTTGATTTTATGCTTATTCATATCGAGTTCTTTTCTTTTGGTCTAAACTGAGCATAGCAATTGACAGTACAAGATGCATTCAAGTTGATGGACTTTTAGCCTAATTTTGGGTATGCACTAAAATACATAGGTCTTTCAGTGCCCTCAAATTGAGCATAAGCTAACGTTCTCGTAACAATAACTTTACAACAAATCAGTCAGTCGACTATACTTTACGTTTACGTAAAGGTAATGCCAGTTTACTGTATCACCCAACGCACTGATTGAATCACTTTAAGGTTTCCCATGAATAAGATAGCTCAACTAATCGATGGACAATTCGTCCAGTCCAAAACCAATGACTTCATTGAAGTGACAAACCCTGCAAACAACGAGGTTATAGCACATGCACCATGTGCAACCGATATTGAAATGGAGCAGGCAATAAGCGCAGCAACTACTGCATTCAAGACTTGGAAGAAAATACCGGTTCCAGAAAGAGCGCGTTTAATGATGCGTTATCAGCATCTACTAAAAGAAAATCACGATGAGATCGCGACAATTTTGAGCGAAGAAACGGGTAAAACATTTGCCGATGCAAAAGGTGATGTTTGGCGCGGCATCGAAGTTGTTGAACAAGCAGCCAATATTTGTTCAATGATGATGGGCGAGACTGTAGAGAACGTCGCTACAAACATCGATACATATAGCATGATCCAGCCTTTGGGCGTTTGTTTAGGTATAACGCCATTCAACTTCCCGGCAATGATACCTTTATGGATGTTCCCAATGGCAATAGCTTGCGGTAATACGTTCATTTTAAAACCATCTGAACAAGATCCAAAAACACCAATGAAATTGGCTGAATTGTTCTTGCAAGCCGGCGCGCCAAAAGGTTTGTTAAACGTATTGCACGGTGGTAAAGACCAGGTTAACTATTTGCTTAATCATGATGCAATTCAAGCTGTCTCATTTGTCGGAAGTGTGCCTGTTGGTCAACACATCTATAAAACAGCAACTGACAATATGAAACGTGCACAATGTTTCGCAGGTGCAAAAAACCACTCTGTAATTATGCCTGACGCAAACAAAGATTTCGTTTTGAATAACTTAGTGGGTGCTAGTGTTGGTGCGGCAGGTCAGCGTTGTATGGCTATTTCAGTAGCTGTGTTTGTTGGCAGCAGTGCGGATTGGATCCCAGAGTTGGCTAAGAAAATTGCTGAAGTGAAGCCGGGTCTTTGGAATGACGAAAACGCAGGTTACGGCCCGCTTATCAGCCCACAAGCAAAAGCGAAAGTATTGTCATTCATCGAGGAAGGCAAGAAACAAGGCGCTACTTGTTTGGTTGATGGTTCAGACTTCACACTAGAAGGTTATGAA
Source organism: Glaciecola sp. MF2-115 (assembly GCF_047250385.1). Lineage (NCBI taxonomy): Bacteria > Pseudomonadati > Pseudomonadota > Gammaproteobacteria > Alteromonadales > Alteromonadaceae > Glaciecola > Glaciecola sp. MF2-115. Next base: position 61,343 of record NZ_JBLBVM010000047.1, on the reverse strand, counting down.
AACGGTAACTGGGTTGGTCCAACAGTATTTTCTGATGTAACGACTGAAATGAGCATTTATCAACAAGAGATATTTGGTCCTGTTTTATGTTGCATGGTGGTTAACACACTTGAAGAAGCTATCGCGCTTGTTAACGCTAATCCATTTGGTAATGGTACTTCAATATTTACCGCTAGCGGCGCAGCTGCTCGTAAGTATCAGAGCGACATTGAAGTTGGTCAAGTTGGTATTAATGTGCCTATTCCTGTCCCACTTCCATTCTTCTCATTCACTGGTTGGAAGAATTCTTTTTACGGAGATCTGCACGCATATGGTAAGCAAGGTGTGCGTTTTTACACCGAAACAAAAACCATCACTGCTCGTTGGTTAGATGACGATATTCCTTCAGGTCCAAACATGACCATTGAATTAAAGTAATTCACTGCTTTTGTTAGCAGTGCGTAATTTTTGAATGAATGTGATAAAAGAGCTTACATAATATGAATTTTGAATTAAATGAAGATCAAACAGCATTTGCTGAGACAGCGAGGCAATTTGCTGAGCAAGAATTAGCGCCTTTCGCAGCGAAATGGGATCAAGAACATTATTTTCCTATTGAAGCAATTCAGAAAGCGGGTGAGCTCGGATTTTGCTGCTTGTACACACCAGAAGATGAGGGAGGCTTGGGACTTCCTCGTCTTGATTCCTCGATTATCTTCGAACAACTTTCAATGGGTTGTACGACGACTACCGCGATGCTAACAATTCACAATATGGCGACGTGGATGATTGCCACCTGGGGAACGGCTGAGGCGAAAGAGAAATGGATGCCCTCATTAGTGACAGGTGCTTCCATAGCAAGCTATTGTCTAACAGAGCCTGGTTCAGGTTCAGACGCGGCCTCAATGCGTTCTACAGCGAAAAAAACGGATACTGGTTACGTACTAAATGGCTCTAAAGTGTTCATCTCAGGAGCTGGGGCAACTCAAGTTCTTGTAGTTATGGCGCGCACTGGTGAAGCCGGTGCGGGCGGCGTGTCTGCTTTTGTTGTGCCTGCCGATGCAAAAGGCGTCGAATATGGTAAAGCCGAAGAAAAGATGGGCTGGAATGCTCAGCCGACTCGCATGATTACCTTTGATAACGTAGAGATAAGCGATTCCGCTTTATTGGGCAATGAGGGCGAAGGCTTCAAATTCGCTATGCAAGGGCTTGATGGTGGACGTGTGAATATTGCGACATGTTCTATCGGTACTGCGCAGCAAGCCTTAAACACTGCGCAAGCTTACATGCAAGAAAGAACACAGTTCGGTAAACCTCTGGCTGCTTTTCAAGCACTTCAATTCAAACTTGCTGATATGGCAACTGAACTTGTTGCTGCTAGGCAACTTGTTAGGTTAGCGGCGAGTAAATTAGATAACAATCATGCGGACAAGAGCACGTATTGTGCTATGGCGAAGCGTTTTGCTACTGACGTCGGCTTTGAAGTATGTAATCAAGCCTTGCAGATTCATGGTGGTTACGGCTATATCAAAGAGTATCCTTTGGAGCGCCACGTGCGTGATGTGAGAGTGCATCAAATTCTTGAAGGTACGAATGAAATAATGCGCGTTATCATTGGGCGTCGCCTCATTTCATCCAATATAGAAATACTATAGGTGAGCACAATGGCAGTTATTGAGCCCAAACTACTCGCGCGCAATGTTTCAGGCGAATATATCGGTGTTATCACACTCAATAAAGAAAAGTCTCTGAATGCACTGAATCTCGAAATGGTGCAATTGATGACCAAGTATTTAAATGAATGGCGCAATGATCAATCGGTCGTTGCCATTTTCATTGAAGGCGCTGGGGGTAAAGCCTTCTGTGCTGGCGGTGATGTGGTGTCTATGTATCAAGCCATGAAAAACGTGCGTGAAGAACAAAACCTAAAAGCAAATGAGAAGCTTGAAAGCCCACCTGAGTTCTTAAGTGACTTTTTCACACAAGAGTATGCATTAGATTACTGCATTCATACTTATCCAAAACCTATCGTTACTTGGGGCAGTGGAATAGTCATGGGCGGCGGTTTAGGTTTATTCGCGGCCTCTCAATTTGCAATCGCGACGGAAACATCGAAAATCGCGATGCCAGAAATCAGTATTGGCTTGTTTCCCGATGTGGGTGGTAGTTACTTCCTGAATAAAATGCCTTCGGGTATTGGCTTATTCCTAGGTTTAACAGGAGCGAGCTTTAACGGTATCGATGCGTTTGATGTCGAATTGGCGAGTCACAAGCTATCTTCGCTAAGCAAGCAAACATTGTTGTCCACATTGGTATCGATGGATGTCGTGTCTGAAACGACAGTAGATAAAGCGCTGAGTGAGTTGCAAACTATTGACGCTGTCAGTTTTGCTTCAGTTGAACCAAGATTATCTCCTAACTTTAATCTTTTAAGCTCATTGGGAACTGCAAATTCACTTAGGGAAGCTGTTTCTGTGGTTTCTAAAATAGTTGAAGAGAAAGCGGGCGATAAGTGGTGGTCAAGAGCATTAAGCACCTTAGAAAATGGTAGTCCAATAACGGCTAATTTAGTATTTGAACAACTAAGCCGGAGTCACAGTCTTTCATTAGCTGATTGTTTTAGACAAGAGTTGAGCATGGCGCTTAGCTGCAGTATGTACGGTGAATTTGAGGAAGGTGTGAGAGCTTTACTTATCGACAAAGACCTTGCGCCTCAATGGCTTTACAAAAGCAGAAATGAAGTACCAGTTGAGGTGATTGAATCGCATTTTACTTATCTTGATGTTGCGAAAGTGGGAATTACGAAAAACAACGATAATAGTGACATTGTCCACCCATTGCATCATCTAGAAGAAACTTATGGAGTTAAGCATGTCTAATATCGCATTTTTTGGCCTAGGTAACATGGGCGCATCAATGGCCAAAAACCTAGTTAAGGCTGGGTTCAATACTACCGTCTTTGATCTTGTAGAGTCGCAAGTACAACTATTAGCAGATGCTGGCGCTAATCCAAGCAAAAGCGTCGCGGAAGCCGTTTCCAATGCAGATGTTGTTATTTCAATGCTACCAGCGGATAAGCATGTTGAGTCTCTGTATTTTGGTGAAGAGGGCATTGTGAACAATATATCTGCTAATGCCTTGTTCATCGATTGCAGTACGATTGAATCAAGTGCGGCAATCACTATTGGAAAAAGACTAAAGCAATTGGGACATCGTTTTATCGATGCACCCGTGTCTGGAGGCGTTGCTGGAGCAGCAGCAGGCACACTTACCTTTATCGTAGGTGGTGATAAATTAGATTTCGAAAGTGCTGAAGGCTTTTTGAATGCAATGGGAAAGAACATTTTCCATGCAGGTGATGTTGGTGCAGGTCAAGTCGCTAAAATATGCAACAATATGCTCTTGGCAATTCTCATGGCTGGAACGTCCGAAGCCTTACAAATGGGTATAGACAACGGTCTCGATCCTAAAGTTATGTCTGATATCATGCTACAAAGTTCTGGCCGCAACTGGACCTTGGAGCTGTATAACCCTTGTCCTGATGTAATGGAGAATGTGCCATCATCAAAGGGCTATCAAGGCGGCTTCATGGTTGATTTGATGAATAAAGATCTCGGTCTTGCTATGAGCACGGCCGCTAATAAGCAGTCAGTTGTTCCGCTTGGTCAATTAGCCAAGTCTATGTTCCAAATACATGGCAATGCAGGTAATGGAAAATTAGACTTTTCTAGTATTTTTAATGCATATAAACACGATTAACTCAGCTTCATCGTTTTTGTGAGGGTGTGATATCATACCCTCACATTAACAAACTAAGCTTTCATGATTATGTGGCAATGCCCACTTTGCAATTTACCTCTTAAAACTCATCAAGACGATACATCAGATAGAATGCTATCAACTTGGTTCTGTGCCAACAAACATAGTTTTGACAAAGCAAAACAGGGTTATGTGAACTTGCTGCCGGTGCAAAATAAACGATCGAAAATGCCGGGTGATGACGCTCAAATGGTACAAGCTAGAAGTACCTTTTTTAGCGAAAAACCTTATCAAGCATTGGTGAGTAAACTAAGTGAACTGATTGTCACTCAAGTATCGCGTAACAACGAGTCTTTTTTGGTATCGCGTAACCTTGCTGGTAGCGGTCTGGGGCCAATAAATATATACGACTCAGGCTGTGGGGAGGGTTACTATCTGCAAGCGCTTTCAGACTTGCTTTCTGCTGTGAATTCAACTGAAAATAAGCTGCTTTTTTCATTCTCTGGGCACGATATTTCCAAGCCAGCTGTTGTGGCAGCCTCGAAGAGAAATAAAGATAAGCAATTGGTTGTAGCGTCTACAATAAACATACCTCTAGTCGATAATTCTCAAGATATCGTTTTACAAGTATTCGCACCTTCATGCGCAAAAGAATATGCGCGGATCCTCAAAGCGAATGGATTTGTTATTACTGTCGATCCGGCACCTAAGCACCTATTTGAATTAAAAGAGATGGTGTACGAGAAACCCGAATATCATCAGGAAAGTAATTTCAGCTTGAATGGTTTTGAATTGGCTGAGCAGCACAAACTTAAGTTTAAGGTAAAATTAGATAGTAGCGAGATGAGGTTAGCTTTATTACAAATGACACCGTTCTTCTGGAAAACGAATGAAGTACAAAAAACAAATATCAAAAATCATCTGAGCAGCGTTACCGCCGATTTTGTCATTCATGTTTGGAAGAAGGCTTGTATCGACGAACAATACGTAAATGAAACTAAGGATTAGCGCCAGTTTAGAGTACAAACTAGCGTGAAACAAACAAGTCAAGAACATCCAATATAAGACCTTGCAATACAAGACCAACTATAGCAAAAATAGCTAACGCAAGAACAAACAACGCAAATAAAATCAAATGAAGAGAAGCATTAATGACGAAAGCATTGTTTTTAGATAGAGATGGCGTAATCAATGTTAATCATGGCTACGTCTACAAAAAAAGCGAATTCGATTTCATCGAAGGAGCATTTGAACTAGTCAAGCGTGCGAATGAGCAAGGCTATACAACGATAGTCGTCACAAATCAGTCTGGGATAGGGCGCGGGATGTACACAGAGTCAGACTTTGAAAGCTTGAGCGTTTGGATGATCGCCGAATTTAAACAGAGAAATGCGCATATTGATGACGTTCTATTTTGCCCACATCATCCCGACGCTAAATTAGAAAAATACAAAAAGGTTTGTACTTGTAGGAAACCAGAAGCCGGTATGCTATTTGACGCAGCCTTAAAACACGCTGTAAGCCTCTCTGAGAGTATTATGGTAGGAGATAAGTTATCTGATGTGCAAGTAGCCATAAATGCCGGCTTGAGGGAAGTGGTGTGGTTTAACGAGGATTTTTTAAGCTCCGAAAAGCTCGACAATGCGCGAGAATTGCTTTCATCAATCGATCGCAAGGGGACAATAATCACAACGTCCCACACGCTTCATTCTGTCCTTTCGAGTAACTTTATCTAAAGATTAAAAAACCGTTAAGGAATCAAGTGGCGATGAAAGCAACTGCTTTGCATGCAGTTGCTTAAAAGAAAGATAAAAAGAGCCGTTTAAGCGAGTTTATTGTTTGGAAAACTCGGTTAAATGTTTAATCGAACGGCTCAGTAAATTAGTATCAATTTCGCTTAATACTTTTTCGTTTGTTGTGTAGTCACGGATCTCAAAACTACCGTCTTTACTTACTTCAGTAATAAGTCCTTTATGCACAACTATCAAATGACGACCTTGTGTACTCACTGCCCAATTCCTCGTTGGCGATTGCAGCGCTTGACCAATTGCATAGTTTTTCGGATCTGCGTTGCAACCAAGCTCAGTAAGAATAGTTGGTGCAATATCTTCTGTCGTCGACATTTGAGTTTCGATCGGCAAGTTGCTGAATAGTCTGAAGTAGGGGTTATCACCCGTCTTTGCAACTATCAAAATTTTGGTGTTAGCACTAAGCTCTTGTAGATCAACAGAATTAAATTCTTCATTCGAAACAGTTGCCATAAATAAGCCACTAGCTTGCGAATTTAAGCCATCACTAAAAGCTTTCCAGTTGCTTGAATAGAATGGCTTTTTGCTCGCGTTGTCTTGGTTGCTCGTTAAATGATTATACATGCTAAGGTCGAGGTTAAAGGCGTTCGACAAAGCAAGGGCGACAGGCTGAGAATCACTCACACTTGGCAAGAAACCTTGTGGCAAGCCATATACAACAGACATTAGATAATCATTTTTTAGAGTATTGCTGACAAAATGAAATCCATTATCCTGCAAACCTTCAGGCATCACGTTGATTGAATCTTCCTGTACGCTTAGGAAGAGCACTTTTTGTGTAGCGTCGACCGAACAATAAATAGGTGTCGGTGGGTAATCAAAAGCAAAGTCTTTTTCAGTAAATTGCAGATTCTGGCGTTGCTTGTAGTCTTGTAAGTCAAAAACACCAATACGCGACATCAAAGTCTTAGCGGTTGCTGGGTATGAAAGTGGCAACATATTGTCTTGCTGCAAAACAGGTGCATACAACTTGGCGTCGGCCCATACGTGAATGCCGTGACTAGCAACAAAACAGAAAACAAATGCACTAGTAACATATGTACCAATGTGCACTTTCATAAACCGTTTGATACGTTTGTGGATGGCATTAGCCAAAACTAGTTGGAACATTAACCACACAACGATAAGTAGGATTAAGTAGAACCACTGTAACCAGTTAAATGCACCCATTTGCCCCTGTGTTTCACTTCTTACTAAAGCGGCGGAACTGAAGCTGATATGAAAACCTGATTTGTTGTATAACAAGGCATCAAAGGCTAATAATGCTAATCCGACAGCCGCTATGACTGAGCCAATAACTTTCAATAGGCGAGGATGTTTTATTTTATAGCACAAAGGTAAAAGCAGCAGCACGAAGCCAAAAAAGGTGATGAAACTAATATGACCAATCCACGTCAGTAGCATATATGCGATACTGATGGGCGTGCCTGAGATGGGGGATGACAACAAATAGACTGACGATATTACCAGCGCCATTATAATATTTGCTAGAGCAAACCAATGCCCCCATGCAACTAATTCATTTATTTGTTTGCGTCGTGGTGATTCATTAAAGATCATATTGCTGACTAATTCCCTTTAACTGCTCGTTTTAATACGTCACAAAATTGATCAACCATTGCTTCGCGCTTGGCTGGTGCAACTTCTTGCGTAAATATATTCGATAATACGTTACCCAACACCATTAAAGATAAATCTCGGTTAGCATTGTTTTTTTCTAGGGCGCCGAAAACGTCTTGCATGGCCGCTTCAAACTCTTTATTCGAGTATCGGGATTGTTGTGGCATTAATCTGTCCTGTGATTTTTAACTGAAAACTGGTTACAATTAACCAAATCGTGAGTGCTGATTATAATCGCACTCTATTCATTCACAAACATTTGTTTGGAATATCTAAATTTATTGCAATAGCACGTACCCTTGAACCGCGATAAATACTATACTAAACCAATAGTTTAGCACATTTTATAAGGTAGTCTTTTAAGTATATGAGTGCACTCATTCACCAATTTGTTGTTCATCGTTTGAATTTAGCCGACGATGGCAAGCTTCATTTTATTCCTCGCTCGAGCTGTTTTGAGGCAAATAAAGAAATAGAAACCCTTGCACAGCAGTTGCATGCGACCTTTAACAGCAAACCTGGGAAGGGTGTCGGTGGCTTTGCAGAAGAAAGTGATAATTCATTTCCCAACGATTTATCTCAAGTATTGCAAAGCGAAATGGAATTTCATGAGTTTAGTGTGAAAAGTGGACAATTCTTATTACAAACACTAGCCAAAGAAGAAATGGTTGAAACCGGTTTCCTAATATTCAGCCAATATGAGTATTTAGCGACGCAGTATTTACTTATTGCGCTGATCGATACGAAACAACACGTTGCGGTTAATCAGCAAATGGACTTAGATTACAGCGATCACTTGGACTTCAGCAAAATGCAGTTGGCAGTGCGTATTGATATTACTCAATGGCAAGTGACTCCTGAACAGTTTCGTTATATTAGCTTCTTGAAAGGGCGTATGGGCCGCAAAGTATCTGATTTCTTCATGCAATATATCGCTTGTGAAGAAAAGGTCGATGTAAAGCAGCAAAACAAGCAGTTAATGCAGAACGTTGACGATTACTTGTCTCAAGAACAGTGTGATGCATATGAGAAAAACCAACATCGTGGTTCTGTAGCCAGCTATTTTAAAGAGAAAGTAGAGGAGGGCGAAGATGTCTCAGTTGAAGAGATCGCTCAATTCCTGCCTAAAGACGAGGATTCTGGTCAGTCATTTTCAGCATTCAATGACCAGCAAGAAGCCCCACTAGAGCAAAGCTTTCAACCAGATCGTTCGGTAATCAAATCACTCGCGAAATTCAGTGGCTCTGGCGGTGGCGTAACGATCAACTTCGATCGCCCCTTACTAGGCGAGCGTATTTTATACGACCCACATACGGATACTTTGACTATTCGTGGCATACCACCTAATTTAAAAGATCAGTTGCTTCGCGCAACAAAAGGTTAATTGCTGATATGAAATTATTCGTAAACGATTTAACTGTCATGGATTTCTCCTACCTTTGCCCAAAAAGGGGAATGGTTGGTGAAAGCTGGATTGTCGATATCTTGCTAAATGGCGGGTTAAACGAAGAAAGCATGGTGCAGGATTTTGGTAAAGTTAAGAAAGAACTTAAACATGTTATCGATGAATATGTCGATCATAAACTAGTCGTTCCTGCCGAAAATGCATGCACAACCATCACTCATGATACATCACATGAACGAGTTCAAGTTGACTTTTCTTACCAGCATGAAGGTGCTGAAAACGCTCAAAGCATGCATCTATATTGTCCGCCTGAAGCTTACGCTTTTGTCTATGCAGATGAAGTGAATATGAGTTCAGTTACAGAGTATTTGAAAGAGGTCATTAAAATTCACTTACCAGAAAACGTGCACTCTGTAGAGCTGTTTTTGCGTGAAGAAGTGATTCCGACGGATTTTTATCACTATACTCACGGCTTGAAAAAACACGATGGAAATTGTCAGCGAATTGCACACGGTCATCGTTCTAAAGTCCTCATTTTTGAAGATGGAAAAGAAAGTGAAACTTGGCAGAACTATTGGGCAAAAAGATGGGCTGATATCTACATAGGTACACAAGAAGATTTAGTCTCACCAAGCGAGTTAAGTTTTGCTCATAAAAATATCAGTGACGACAAGTTTTACTGTTTCAAATACGAAGCATCGCAAGGTGAGTTCGAAATGGCGATTGAAAAAGAAGCCTGTGAAATCGTCGAAACGGATTCAACAGTTGAGTGTTTAGCTCAGTTTATGTTTGATGAATTGAAAACCATGACTGACAAGAAATTGGAAGTTCGTGCTTTTGAAGGTGTTGGAAAAGGTGCCATCGTCTCTGATGATTAGTCTATTCAAAGATAAGCATAGAGAGCACATAGTTGATAAGGTCAATATCGTGTTGATATTGGCTCTAAGTGCACTGCTTTATTCTTTTAATTCCCAAGCGATGAACGCATTACAAAATAGTAGTACTGAGATCCTTGAGGCCGATGTTCAGAAAAATACTGGTGATTTGACCTTAGTTGGGAGCCTTACACAAGGCGCGTTACTAAGAGGTAAATTGCCTAGCGGCAGTAAGGTTTGGTTGAATGGTAAGGCATTAGATACATTACCTTCGGGAGATTTCGCCTTTGGTTTTGGTCGCGATGCTAAACTTCATCATGTTTTAGAATGGCAATTACCCACCGTGAAGAAGCGTGCAAGCAAGCCACTGCTCTTGAGCAAGCGTGAATATAAATTGCAGCGTATAGAAGGAGTTGCATCCAAGTACGTTTCGCCACCTAAAACAGTTTTAGAGCGTATTCGCAAAGATAATAGACAAATTGCAAAGGCGCGCGCCTCTAAGTCGAAGCTAAGCGCTTTTACTCAAACCTTTATTTTGCCAGCCAAAGGCCCAATTTCAGGTGTTTATGGTAGTCAAAGAGTCTTCAATGGCGAACCTAAACGTCCTCATTTTGGTTTAGATATTGCAGGTCCTGTGGGAACAGATATATACGCTCCTATAGACGGGATAGTGCGCTTAGCTCATCCGGATATGTATTATTCAGGTGGAACGCTGATAATTGATCACGGGCTTGGGGTGACGTCGACCTACATTCATCTGTCTTCGATTACGGTAAACGAAGGAGAAGAAATTAAGCAAGGCCAAAAGATTGCTGAGATGGGTGATACGGGACGCGTAACCGGCCCACACCTTGACTGGCGTATAAATTGGTTCAAAGAGCGTTTGGATCCAGCCTTACTTGTTGACCTTGAAGTAGCGGAAAACTAGAAGCTTTAGTCGTATTTCGCTGTGCTTTTAGGCTTTCGTCAATCAACACTTCCGCCAATCCAAGACTTCGCTATTCCAACACTTTCGCCAACCCAACACTTTCATCAATCAACGCTACCGTCAATCCAGCATTGAAACTTTTTTGTATCTTCTATGGTGAAGTAGGCAGTATCAGCTTTTGCAGCTTCTATTGGTAGCTGAGCACGAAGAATACGCCCCTGACGAAGCAAGGTAATTTCTACATGAGAGCATACTTGATTATCTAGCAAACGCTGCAAGTTTCCACTGTTCACTTGCCATTGCCCTAATGCTATTAAAATATCACCAATTTGAGCACCGGCGCGAACAATTGGTGAGCCGTCCCGCATTGTTTGTAGCAACAAACCACTGTCTTGGTCTTTGTAAATTGCACCGAAGGCATGTTTGATGGATTCAGTACTCGGTTTACCACCCTTATCACTTTGAGAGACTTGCGTTCTATAATGCAGTTTCAAACCAATTTTCTTAACTAAGGCATCTAACGGTGAATCATCTGTACTATAGAGTGCCGTATTCAAAAACTCAGAGATATCTAACTTAAAGTGTTTTTTACATAGTTGTTGAATAACGTCATCGGGCGTGCCGATATTGCAGCTGCCATACTCTTGCCAAAGTATCTGCATAATTTGGTTAATGGAGTACCGGTTCTCACTCATTTCTCGAAGCGTAATATCGAGCGCTAGGGCGATAACGGCACCCTTATTATAATAACTGACAATATGGTTATGAGAGCCAGCATCTTGCTTATAAAACTTCGTCCAAGCGTTTATGCTCGATTCTGTAATTGATTGTTTATGTCGCCCCTGGGTTTGCTTCAAACGAGTAAGGTTCTCTCCCAAGATTTCAACATAACGTTGTGCGTCAATAAAATTAGTTCTAGCGAGACTTAAATCGTCGTACAAACTAGTGAAGCCCTCGTAGATCCATAGTTGCTCCGAATATTGTTCGCTACTTAATTCAGGAGAAATCATTATTTGAGGCTTGATTCGCTTCACATTCCAAGCGTGAAAGAGTTCGTGACTACATAAACTCAAGAACCGTTGATAATGCTCAGATTTCAATTCTGTCTCTGAACGCATAGGTAAGTGGAATCTTGGATACAAGAGTGCAGTTGATGCCCTGTGCTCCAGTCCGCCAAAGCCATCATCACTTAATAACGTAAGAAACCAGTAATCTCTCTCAGGAAGCGCTCCGAACAAATTAATATGATGCTGACAAAGAGGTTTGAGATCTTGGCATATTCGCTGAAGGTCGGTTTCTGTTTTACCTGAAAATACGACATGAAAGTTTGTATCTGCAACTTCAAAACTTGCTTGCTCCACCTGACCCAATAGAACAGGGTGATCAATGAGTTCTTGATAGTCTTCACAAGTGAAGTAATGTTTTACAATTGAGTTTGATTCCACAACGGAGTGTTTTTGATAAGAAGTGCAAAGCCGCCAATTCTTGTCTACTTGATTGTTTTCGATGCATAGAGAAATAGGAGAGCTAGCATTATCAGTAAATTCCTTCACTTCTAAAAAGGTGCTAGTACCATTGAAGAATGCGTACTCGTCAAATAAATATGCGCCTCGAACGGATAAGTCGAAAGCGTATACTTGATAAGTAAGCATTAGGCCATCGCTAGCATTTGCGATTTGCCATGTCTGCTTATCAATTTGAATAGTTTCTAGTTTCTGGCCAGAATGTGATTCAGCATGTATTGAGTGAATATTTTTACAAAAATCCCTGATCATGTAACTACCAGGTATCCATGCAGGTATGCTTAGATGAATAATAGCGTGTTTTGAGGCTGGAATAGAAATTTTGACATTAAAAACGTGCTCAGCTAAATTTTCAGGTACGATGTGATATGAGAGCATGTCTGTCATGAATGGTCGCCTTTGATGTTTGGGATTTTAAGAAACTTAATAATACCATGATATATCAGGGCTGTGTGTCCTAGCAGTTGTAAATTTGGAAGGGAATTCAAGTGAAAACCACAATATCCTCAGCGGATATCAATGCGCTTTTGTGCTTGTTGCCAAACACCGAGGCTGACATGCAAGTCATCGCGCAGTCAGAGCCGGTGCGACTTAAAACTACTTACTTTGGAACAGATGGTGAAGAGTGCTTGTTTTTTCGTTACCCATCATCAACAGAGTCGGTTAACACAACGCTTCTAATCGAAGCTGACTCTCAAATTATTATACGTTATGTACTGGATGAGCCCTTTGGTGAGGTGGTCGCGTTTAAAGTGCGTGTTCTAAAAGTTATTCACACACCAATTCCCATGTTAATTACAAGCTTTCCAAATGCCTTACAAAAATTAGGCCTGCGGGCACAAAAACGGGCAATTTTGGGTGTACCGGTAGATGTGGTTTTAGATGAACAAGACAATAAAGAAGTTGAAGGTTTAATTGTTGATGTCTCAATGAAAGGCTGCAAATTATTAATCCCCTTTAAAACCGTTTTGCAAGTGATTGAAAATGAAGAAACAATTACTTTATGTGTAGAAATGTCTGAGCGTACGATGTTACTCAATGCCAATGTTAAAAATTGTCAGATTGAAAAAAGCTACCATGCTTATGGTATTCAATTTGATGATCCAGACAATCAACTCGAACGATTGCTTGAGCGATACATGATCACGTTGTAAACTAGATGTTAATACCATGAAAATAAAAATAACAAAGAGGTAAGAAATGCGTGACGTAGATAGGCTCATCAGACACTACGGTGAAAGCCATACCAATAAAACCAATGTTATGATCCATGCGATAGCCGTACCGTCAATTTTTTTGGTGACGATTGGTTTACTTTGGTCTATTCCAGTACCAGAGTTTATGCAGGCTATGGATATAACCTTTGCGCATGTGTTAGCTATTCCCACACTTTATTATTACTTCAAGCTGTCAGGTCCAATCGGAGCGGCGATGACCTTATTGACTCTAGCTTCCTTTGGTATCATTAAGCTTCTCGTGATGTATGATGTGTCGGTATGGCTGTTCAGTCTCAGTCTATTTGTTGTTATGTGGATTCTGCAGTTTATTGGACATCATATTGAGGGTAAAAAACCGTCATTCTTTGAAGATTTAAGATATCTACTTGTTGGCCCAGCATGGTGGTGGGTACATTGGTTAAAAAGAATGAACATTAGCTATTGATGTTAAATTGTTAAATCCAATGCATTCATAGACTAATGCGACAGTGACAAATGATCCTAAAAGCGCTTTCTTCGAAAGCGTTTTTTGTTTGAAACGATAAAATTATAATTTCACTTTTAGTCGAATAAACTTTCAAAGCATTATAGTGAAGTGAAGTGAAGTGATTTATTTGATAAGCAATTTAAAACTTATTTAATGATATCAATTTGTAACCTTTTTTCTTAGTGTTGTCGTACTAAGGAAGTATGTAGAAACAAATAATGCGCTTCAAATAGGTCTTAATACATACTAGTGCTAAATGTGACCTAAAGTTAAACGTAAACTAGGGTTAAACGTAAACTAGAGTTAAAAGAAAAGTCGCGCTAAATGAAAAGTAGAATGAAATGAAAAAAACGATACTGATAGTGTTTATGCTGCTTCTAGGTGGATGTTCGACGAAGTTTGTCTACAAAAATGTTGATTGGCTAGTTTACTGGTATATAGACGATTTTGTAGAGCTTACAGATGAGCAGGAAGACTTATTTGATAAAAAATTAGCACAGTGGCTCGTTTGGCATAAAGCAAGCGAGCTACCACAGTACTTGTCGCATCTACAGGAATTGTCAGGTGATATCAAAAACCAGCAGCTTAGCTTAGATAAAATGGATTACCATCAAAACAAAGCTCGGGATCATTGGCTAAGAATCAAAGCAAAAATTATCCCGGACTTAGTAGAGATGTCACCGAGTTTATCTGAAGAACAAGTTGTATCAATATTTAAAGAAATCGACGAATTGAATGAAGAAGATGCTGAGGAGCGAGCAGAGCGTTTAGCTATGTCCGAAGACAAGCGTAAAACTCAGAGTCTAAAGCGGAACAAGAAAAATCTAAAGCGTTGGCTTGGTTCGCTTAACGTTCAACAAGAAACCTTAGTCGAAAACATGTATGGCCAGTACCATTCCAACGGCGAGTTATGGTTAGAATACCGACTCGAATATCAGAAAGCTTTACGAGCATTGTTTGATGAGTCGGATCGAGGGGATAAATTTAAGTTCAAGTTACACGAATTACTGATGAATCCAGAAGTGTTTCGTGGTGAATTACTAAATCAACGAAATATTGAAAATAGTAATAAATACAAGGAGTTTCTATTAGCCCTAGATGCTGTAGCAACTGAGAAGCAAAGAGCGCACATTCTCGATGAAATTGCAGAGTTTGCTGATGACGTCAGTGATTTACTTAAATAAAATTAGTACATTTATTGATGTCGTTTCAACAATGCTGCTTGTAGACTATCTATTTGCAGCTTTGCTGTCTCCCAAGCCTTAATAATTTCGTTTATATCGCCCTTTTTACATGAAGATTCTAGTTCGCTGCTTGCCTCGCTGAGGGGTTTTGCGCCGATAATCAAGGCGCTACTTTTTAGCGAATGAGCCATTGCGCCAACGCTTGACCATTCGTTCAATGATGCGGCTGAAACGATATCATTGAAAGCAACTTTGAGATTCTCTTCATACTCCAAAAGAAATTCATTCAATTCTACTTCACTTACTTCACCCAGTATATTGTTCAGTACATGTAAGTTAAATAACGGTGTGCCATCTGAACTTAGCTTACTTTTTGATTCGTAATCACTGTTCATCTCATCATTTGAGACTTTTTGAAACACGGCAGAAAGGCTCGCAATTGTGAGTGGCTTCATTAACACTTCATCACACCCCGCGCTCATGCACTCATCTCGGCAACTCTCTGTTTTGTCTGCAGTGACAATTATCATTTGGACGGGCGCTTGTTCCTTACTTTTTTCGATCATTCGTAATTTTTTAATGAGCTCAGCGCCCGACATTCGAGGCATTTGAAAATCGCTTAGTACGATGTCATAAGTTTTATCCACAAAGTAATCAAGGGCGTCACTTGGTTTCATTGCGAAGTCAGCAGTTATGGCTAGTGATTTAAATTGTCGCTTCAATACGAACATATTGTCGGGATTATCTTCGACTACCAAAGCTGTTATCCCGTCAAATATTGATACTCCTTCTACTAAATGAGTATCAAGTTCTGTATTTAAAACATTATTGTTTAATGAGGGAACAAACTCGCACAATTTATCTAATAATTCTTTTAATCTAAGCGGAGTTTGCGAGATGAAGGGGAGACGCTCATAGCCTTTGTATTTATTCTGGTTAGCATCGAAATTACGCAGCAAGATAGTACGTCCAGCTGAAACAATGTCTGCCATATCATTGGCATTCAGCTTTGACGAAGGGCGTAATAATTGAAACTCATTATGTGCTAGGGTTTGACAGATATTCTCATTAAACTCAGCTTTAAAACCTATAAATGGGGCATACTGAGATAATGACTCAAAGAAGAGCTGATCATTTGTCTTCAGTATTAATGCCGATAAATGTTTATTTGTAGAATTGAATGTGACTGTGTTCTTTGGAACAGGAAACGTAAAATTAAAGGTAGTCCCCACGCCAAGTTTACTTGTGACAGTAAGCGACCCTCTCATCAGCCAACTGATCCGTTGGCAAATGCTTAGCCCCAAACCACTGCCTCCAAATCTGCGATGTGTATCGATGGATGCTTGTTCAAATCCTGCAAAAACGTACTTTTGTTGTTTATCTGAAATGCCGATGCCATTGTCTTTAACCAAGCAACAAATATTCTGACTTTCGATATCGTATGTAATATTAAGTGATAGTTTGGGTTGCTTGTGATTATTGAACTTTAAACCGTTACTGATAAGGTTATTTAAAACCTGAGTGATACGAATATCATCCAATAGCAATTTATTAGGTATACGCGGGTCTACAAACAGTTGCAGCTCAGTATTTGACTGCATCGCAGAAGCGGAAAAACTTTCAATAACCGATTCACTAAGCTCTCTTAAATTGGTAGGTACTTTTGATAAAGTGACTTTATTCGCATCAAACTTCGCAAAATCCAAAACGTTGTTAATTAACGCAAGCAACTTATCTGCATTTTTATGAATACGCTTCATGTACTCGTTTTTAGCTATATAGTCATCTTTCAAACACAAATCTAACATACCAATAATTGCATTTAGTGGGGTTTTTACCTCATGGCTCATAGCAGCCATAAAGCTATTTTTGGCTTCACTTAATTTTTCTGCTTCATCACAGGCATTCTCAAATTGTTGGTGCAAGGCAATAATTGAACTTTCATCTTTGAATGTACCAATCCGGTAGCCTTGCGCGGTTAACTGATCTTGGTATCGCAGATCGCGACCATCTTGGTTTTTAAATTCGAAATGAAGCTTGTCTTTAGAACTCAGTTTCTGGTTAACAAATCGACAAAGTAAAGCAGCATTGAGTGCGTTGTTTTGTTCAAGAGAAGTGGAGATCAACTGAATAAGTTGAGAGACTGGTTTCTGAGTTAAAGCATGACTATTATTAATTGGGAATAGCTGAAGAAATGGTTTGTTAATGTGAAGGACAATGTTGCTTGGAGAGATGATGACAACAGCATCTGAAACTTGATCAATCGCAATTAAAAGTTGCTGCAGCATCGTTTCATGGTTTGTCATCTATTTACCTTGTTATCACGCAATATAAGCCCTTTAATAGTCATTACTTAAATTAAGGGCGATGTATTGAAATTTATGGGATCAAACCAAACTTATTCAGCAGTTTATCTAGCGTGGGTCTAAACAATGGTTTTACGATGTAGCCTTGAGCGCCACGGTCAACAGCTTCCCTGATTGTTTGTTTATTTTTATTCCCAGTAAGCATGATAATGGGAGTATCTGCATTCATTAAATCTTTACTAACAATTTGGTCAACAATATAAATTCCATTAGTATCCGGTAAATTAATGTCCATTAAGACTAGGTCATATTTATTGCAGGAAAGAGCTGCAAATGCGCGTCTTCCGCTATTAACGAACTCAACTTTAACTGGATATCTTGCCAACAGTTTAAGTGTTAGTTGTTGCGAGATGAGATCATCCTCGACTAACAGGACGGACTTCTTCTTACCGGCTTGTTCCAATACCTCTTCTATTTTATCAATATTATTATAAAGATTATTATACATAGGCGGAGGCTGCGGAGTAGAAGGCTTCTCACCCTTTGCAACTGCCAGCTCTTCGGACTGCACTTGTAAAACATCCTCCGGAGCACTTTGCTTCAGAACCGATTCGAGTAGCTGTATGGTCTTGCTTTGAAGTTGCAGTAATTTCGGTCTAAGTTCATCGGTTTTAATCTTGGAAAGTAAATTAGCGACCTTCTTAATATCTAGTTGAACAGATTGTTCCTTTTCTAAGTCCCGTATTGTTTTATCGACAATTCCCTCAAGCTCTTCGATAGTTTTTTCAAAGGCCGCATTGCAATCGGCCTTGCGTTGCTTTCCTTTCTCTACTAATTGGTTTAGTTCACTCGGATATTTATTGCTTTGTTTAAGAAAATCTTGATCTGAATGTTTAGAGAAGGTTGTTATACCTAGCACTAAAAGCAAATGTTCTATTACTAATATTGCACGATACGGTTCATGTAGAGGTCGAAAAATCAGGAATTCATCAATTACACCTCCTTTGAAAGCATCAAAAGCAAGTTTCTCTTGACCCTTAGATACAAGGGTAACCACTTTGTGGTCGCAAGTACTATGTTTATTACAGGCATCTAGGGCTTTGTAGTAGGCTGCAATGGATACCGCTAGGGTGTCACCAGCGAACAATAAAATTTTGGAGGAAGGCGACGTTAGGGCTTCGCACACTCTTTTTAAATCAGAGATTACTTCTACTTTACCGAAATGCGCTTTCAATACTTCAAGAATCGGCGCGTCTTGGTCTAAGTCGTGACTAAAAAATACAAGTGGACTTGCTTGAGTACCCATAAGTTCCGCCTAATGATATTTTTAAGTATTGCACCTTCGTAATGGTTTAGGGTGACGATTGCAATGTGTCTAATTTTCAAGTTTGAACCAAGTTTGCTAAAAAATAAAGTCTATTTTAGCAATCACTTAGACATTACGTTTTCCGCATCAAGTTTCATTTTTTCAAATTTCAGTTTGTGTACTTTTCGCAAAGGCATATTAGTGATGTATCGATAATGTTCTTTGCATTCCAGTTGCAGCGCTGTATTCGCCTCAACCGTTTTCTCTAATATTTTAACAATGCTCTGCAAAAGGTTGAGTGTTACACCAATATTCATAGGTGCTATTTTTTTCGCTTCTGAGAATGATTCATAGGCACTCTGATACTGACCATCACTGTATTTTTGCACGCCTTCTTTGTTAAATTTGATGTATTGTTCTTGTTTCTCATCAACCTGAGAAAACGCGTCTTTAATTGCGTTTTCAATGTTGCTATCTAGTTCTGTATCCTGCTTTAGGACTGTATTTCGTACTTTAATTGCTTCTTCAAAGTCTCCCAAATCTAGCATCGTTTTCAAACTTTCAGCAGCAAGGCTTACTGGGTACTGAGTGAACTGCTGTTCGATTTTTATTTGAGCTTCTTCTAAAGCAATTTTAGATTCGCTGTGCCGCTCGTTTAGAAACGCTAATCTAGCTTCGATGAGCTTTTCAAAAATAGCAAAATCAAAACCGTTCTGAACTGTTGAAGTTGTGTTGTCGACCTTTATGCGCTTAATTGCATATAAAGCATCTTGCATTAACTTGCTTCTTTCTTTGCTGTCATGTGTATTTTCCGCTGCGTCTAAAATGCTGCGAATGTAACTACACATATGATTGACGTTACGATGTATTGAGCGCTGTGATAATTCAAAAATAGATTGTGCTGACTCCATCGCTGTTTGAAAGTCATCGTTGACTCGAGCAATGGTGCACACCTTATAATGACGCTCAATCGAGAGTGGGGATAAGCTTAGCGCTTCTTTAATATACTTTAATGCTTCATCAGGCATCTCATTCTTCAAATATGCATCAGCTAAAATGTCATATGAGTCTACGTCAATACGCAAGGAATCAATTGCCTGTTTGGCTAAATCGATAGCGTCAACATAATTTTCTTGTAACAACTTTGTTCGAGCCATCGCGCTCAAGGCCCATTGAATTTCCCGTTCGTTTAGCACCTTATCCAGCAATAACTCAGCTTTGTCGTATTGTTTAGTTTGCCAATAAAGTTGAACTAAGGTTTGAGTACAATAAGCGTTGTACTTTGTACCGATTTCAAGAAAGTGCTTACATGTTTCGATGCTCAGTTCATATTTTTTGTGTTCTATTAGGCTGTATAACGAGGCGAGTGTTAAACGTCTGCTAATTGCTCTCGTAATTCTTGAGTTTAGTTGAGCTTGTGAGAACGGTTTAATTAGGTAGTCGTCAGGTTGCTTTTCGAGAGAGCCAAGCACCATTGAGCGAGCGCTGTCGCCGCTTATCATAATAAAGATAGCCGAAGGTTTTATTAGATGATGCTTTCTGACTTCTTCTAAAAATTCAAAGCCATTTTTTTTATCGTTGCCCAAGTGCAAGTCGCACACAATAATGTCGTATGAGATTTTTTTACAGGCTTTTAGTGCAGACTCGGCACTTAGCTCTATATCAATTTTTTTTGCACCTAAACTATTTAATAATCCTTTGAGCAAGGTTAGGAAGGGACGTCGGTCTTCTACGACCAAACATCGCTTGTCGGCATAATCTAGTTTATCCATGCAGAAAACGGCTACCTTAAATGTTGGTCAACATCATGTTAACTATCGTTGTTTTAGCTATACTTTTTTATCGTATCTTCAAGTTAAAACTTGAGGAAATCGTTGTTACTGACGATAACAAAATATAAGCCAATTAACTATGAGAACGATGGATAAAATTAAATTCCCGCACATTGAACAACAATTGCGGTTGAATCGAAGCGTAAAATCAATAAATACAGATAAGAGTTTGTTTTATCTGTATTTATCGATGCTGGAAAAAGATCTATCCACGCAGCCAAGATTTGCTGATAATGCGGCTACGGATGAAATTGTATATGCTGATATAAAATCACATTATTACAAACACCCATCCTTGCAGTTTACTGAGCAAGATTACATCCGACAAGGGGACTTTTCAGAGGCTGTTAACCAACAAGCAAATAGTACTTTAAAATTACTTAATTCCTTTTTCCCACAGGGTTTATCAGAACACAATAACCATCTCCGTTTAGATGATGAGGTCTTGGCTGGTCTTGATTACTATGCAAAACAGCGCGTGGAAAAGCAAAGTATGGCTGTAGACACTGAAACATCATCAGAACCAAGCATTATGCCTGTTGATGAAACTTTGCTTTACGACTTAATACCAAAAGCCTCTCAATTTTTCATATAGCTTCTTGATTTATATCAAGCTCGATTAAGTTTGAATGGTAAAATTATCATTTTTCTGCTATTTTGCGCGCGCAATTTTGCTCTGGTTTTACGTTCCAATCCGCAAAAGGAAAATTATGAACAACTATATCGTATGCGCTCTATATAAATTCGTCACACTTAATGACTTTGAAGAAATGCGCGAACCACTTCGTCAATTCATGGAAGCGAGACAAATTAAAGGGACACTTCTGCTTGCTGTAGAAGGTATCAACGGTACCGTGTCAGGTACTCGAAAATCTATTGATGAATTACTTAACTACCTGAATGCCGATGAGCGCATCAACCCTATATCATGTAAAGAATCATTGCATGAGGAACAACCTTTTTATCGTACAAAAGTAAAACTTAAAAAAGAAATTGTCACGATGGGTGTTGAAGGCATAGATCCAAAGCGAACAGTAGGGAGTTATGTTAAGCCAAAAGACTGGAACGAATTGATTTCAGATCCAGAGGTTACGCTTGTTGATACCCGTAATGATTATGAAATTGAAATTGGTACATTTAAGAATGCTGTCAATCCAAAGACAGAAACCTTTAGAGAGTTTCCTGCTTATGTAGCAAAGGAGCTCGATCCAAGCAAACATAAAAAAGTGGCAATGTTTTGTACTGGTGGGATCCGCTGCGAAAAATCAACAGCTTACTTAAAAGAGCAAGGCTTTGAAGAAGTGTATCACCTCGAAGGTGGCATCTTGCAATACTTAGAAGACGTACCAAAAGAAGATTCACTTTGGGAAGGAGACTGCTTTGTTTTTGATAATAGAGTAGCAGTCAATCACGAGCTTCAAAAAAGTGAGTATGACCAATGCTACGGTTGTCGCTTGCCCATTACTGAAGAAGATAAGTTAAGTGATAAATTTGAGCCAGGTGTTAGTTGTCCGAAATGTTTTGGTACTCACACCGATGAACAAATTGAGCGCTTTCGTGAACGCGAAAAGCAGGTGCGCCTAGCAAAACAGCGCAATGAAGAGCATGTGGGTACTGAAGCGCGCTTAGTTATTGAACAAAAACGTAAGCAAAAAGCGGCTGAACAGCGTGCTCGCAGTCTATTGAAAAATAAACAAAAAGGATAGTAAGTTCGCATTTACCCTAGACACTCTAGGTCCTAAAGGAGTAAACTTTGAGGTCTGTACTGCGAAATGATCACAAGGATCAACGATGAGCAACAATCAAAAATTAACAGACGCACAAATTGCGGAAATAAGAAAAGACTTCGATTTTTTCGATAGAGATTTAAATGGGCAAATCGATCTGCATGAGTTCATCGAATTACTGACCGTGTTATCACCAAAAACAAAAGCTGGGAACGTACAAGAAGGTTTCTCGCTCATTGATGGTAATGGCGATGGCTATATCGACTTTGAAGAGTTTCTAGAATGGTGGAAAGATGGTTGGTGGGAATATTAGAACCACTAAACGCTATTTGAAAGTATAATTAAAGCCCTACATATTCCGTATGCAGGGCTTTTTTCATTTAAGAACCTTTGCACTGCATCATCTTTAAGTTAATAGGAGGCTTAGTGAGCATTACTTTCAGAAACACTGAATGCCTAAACAAAGCAGCAGGACTTACTTTTGACAATATGCGTTCATATTATGAAAGGTATGGAGTAAGTTGGGATTCAAAAATAATAGAGGGTAAAACTGCTGATCTCGACAATTATGATATTCTTATCGACAACGAGGTCGTTGGTGTTTTCAGATTGCAGTATGAAATCGATTGTTGCTACCTCAGAGATATTCAAATAAAACCTTCACATCAAAATTTAGGCATTGGTCAACTGGTTCTGAATGAAGTAAAGCGCCGAACACAAGACGCTCTTTTAGCTACTATAAAATTGAGAGTATTCAAAATTAGCCCAGCAGTAGGGCTCTATAAAAGAAATGGATTTGTAATAGAAAACGAAGACGAGCGTTTTTTAAATTTGAAGTTGGATTTAAGCTGTTAGTATTCTCAAATTAGCACGCCAAGGAAGCGCAGTTCTCAATGTATTTTCTTACTCTTTAGGTGTACTTTCATCATCATTGTCAGAACTGAAGTTAAATTCATTGTCGTTATCTACATCTTCAACAAGCTGTCTAACTTTGCGTTTAATTGGAATGAAGCCTGTATCCACTGAATCCATTGCTCTAACGCGCTTCTTAACCGGGTTCTTCATTGCTTTCGGCTTGGCTTTTTCTGATTTCTTTGCGAGCTCTTTTTTCTCAACTACGGCTCTTCTGCCCTTAAATTTACTTGGGAGATCTTCGTATTCAGAAAAAGAATAGTCTTGTGTGAGTTTTGATTTTATAGCGCTAAAACTATGCCAATCTTTTCCGCTAACAAAGGATATTGCAACACCTTTATTCCCAGCTCTACCTGTTCGGCCTATACGGTGAATATATTCATCAGCAAATTTTGGTAAGTCGTAGTTAATGACTAACGCGACATTCAACAAATCTAAGCCGCGAGAGGCTAAGTCTGTCGTTACAAGTACCGTATGTAAGCCTCGAGAGAAGGCATTGATGACACTCGAACGCTGTCCCTGAGCTAATTCGCCATGCAAACTAATAGCACTAATACCCTCGTCCTCAAGTTGCTTAGCGATGCGTCCTGTGTCCTCACGAGTCGCTGTGAAGACGATGGCCTGAACTCTATTGGCAAGAACGAGTGATTTAATTAACAACTTATCTTTGTGAGACACGCCATCTGATAGGTAGAATTTTTGTTCTATATCTGCGTGAGGTATCGCGACATTATCTATCACGATCTGTTCGGGAGAATTGAGCATCTTCTCAGTCATAGCATGCACTGCGGCACTGTCTATGGTCGCAGAAAACATCATGGTTTGACGTTTCCTATGATTTGCCGAACGGTGAATAAGATCTAGTTGTTCAGAAAAGCCTAATTCAAGCATGCGATCGGCTTCATCTAAAATTAAAAGTTCGATGCCGTTTAGGAAAAAGCTTTTACCATTGATGTGATCAGCTAAGCGGCCAGCAGTGGCAACGATAATGTCAGGGTTTTTTCGTAACATTTTGACTTGGTCGTTGTAGTTCTCTCCACCCACAACTAATGCAACTTGCATATTTTGCGTGGATGTCAGTTTCTTTGCTTGCAAGAACACTTGTTTTGCTAGTTCACGAGTAGGGGCTAAAATTATTGCCCTCGGATCTGCTTTCGTGAGAGGTCTACTGGTTAGCAATCTATTAACCGCTGGCACCAAGAATGCTAGTGTTTTTCCTGAACCCGTTTTAGCGCCGGCAACAACATCTTTGCCTTTTAAGGCGTGCGGAATGCTTTTATGCTGTACTTCGGTTAGCGTGTCTATTTGCATAACAGAAAGCGCTTTTAAAACGCGGCTATCAATCGGGAGTTCAGAAAATAACAAGGTAAAGCCTCTTTAAAAAATTCTTAGGCATTATCCTTGAATTACGGCCGTTATAAAAGAAAAACCCCAACATATTAATGTTAGGGTTTCATAATAACTTCGTTTTACCAATTTTAAGCCTTCGTAATGGTCTTATTTAAACGGATGCTAGTTTGGTTTAGCCGATGGTCATTTCTGGAATATCACCTTCTACAACTAACTTACCAGCTGTTTTCTCGATAATTTCTTCGATACTTACACCCGGCGCACGTTCTCTTAAATGAAAGGCATTGTCTTTTACTTCAAGGACGGCCAAATCAGTAATGATACGTGTTATGCAATTTACACCGGTTAATGGCAATGTGCAGGCTGGCAACAGCTTCGAGTTACCGTGTTTATCTGCGTGAGTCATGGTCACAATAATATTTTTAGCACCGGCTACAAGATCCATTGCGCCACCCATGCCTTTAATCAATTTACCTGGGATCATCCAAGAAGCAATGCTACCTGAAACGTCAACTTCAAATGCGCCCAAAACAGTAAAATCGACATGACCACCACGGATCATCGCGAAACTCTCTGCAGAGCTAAAAATAGATGCACCTGTTGAAGCGGTAACTGTTTCTTTACCTGCGTTGATCATGTCTGCATCAACGTTATCTTCAGTAGGGTATGGACCCATGCCTAACAAACCATTTTCGGATTGCAGCATAACTTGAATATCTTCGGGTACGTAGTTTGCCGCTAGAGTAGGGATACCAATTCCTAAGTTTACGTAATCACCATCTTGAAACTCTTGAGCGACGCGCATTGCAATTTGATCTCTTGATAATGCCATGATTAAGCTCCTTTTGCTGTAACAAGACGTTCGATACGTTTTTCAAACGAACCTTTAATAACTCGGTCAACATAAATACCAGGCGTATGAATTTGGCTCGGTTCTAGTTCGCCAGGCTCTACGATTTCTTCAACTTCTACAACCGTGATTTTGCCAGCCGTTGCAGCCATTGGGTTAAAGTTCATTGCAGTGTGACGGTACATACAGTTGCCGTAACGATCAGCTTTCCAAGCTTTAACTATTGCGAAATCACCGGTTATTGATTCTTCTAAGATATAGTCGCGGCCATTAAACTGACGGCTTTCTTTACCTTCACCCACTGGCGTGCCGAAGCCTGTCGCTGTATAGAATGCAGGAATGCCTGCTCCGCCGGCTCTCATTTTTTCTGCAAGGGTGCCTTGAGGTGTCAACTCTACCTCTAGTTCACCATTAAGTAGTTGTTTTTCAAAGAGTGCATTTTCACCGACGTATGAAGAAACCATTTTCTTAATTTGCATATCTTCAAGCAAAACGCCAAGTCCAAAACCATCAACGCCACAGTTGTTTGAAACAACCGTTAAACCTTTGGTTCCCATGCGTTTGATTTCAGCGATTAAACCTTCTGGAATGCCACAAAGACCAAATCCACCGGCAATTACTGTCATATCGTTTTCAAGACCTTGCATTGCATCTGCGTAGCTTGTTACTACCTTGTCAAAACCTGCCATGAGTACTCTCTTTTTTGTTTATTTTAACAACAGTATTCACTATGCTGTTAAATATGTAAAATTGATTTATTATCACAATTGATAAATTTAAGTTATTAATCAATTGAGCGCAAGAGGACAATTATGGTATCGATTAAAAACATTCAAGCGTTTGTCGTTTTAGCGAAGTGTCAATCGTTTGCAGAAGCTTCGCATAAACTTCACGTATCACAACCAGCATTGTCTAGTGCGATAAAGAAGATGGAAGAGCAGTTAGGTGGAGCGTTATTTAGTCGTTCAACCAGGAGTGTGAAGTTAACACCAGAGGGAACTTCATTTTTGCTTGTTGCACGGCGTTTATTGGCAGACTGGGAAAATGCATTAGATGACGTAAAGCAGCTATTTATGCTTGAAAAAGGTCTTTTAACGATAGCTTCAATGCCTTCCTTTGCGGAAGGTAAATTACCGTATCTATTAGCCTCCTTTGGTTACGCGCAACCAAATATAGGTGTGAGGATATATGATGTCATCATGGAAGTGGCTATCGAAAGTGTTCTAAGTGAAAGGGCCGAGATAGGTTTTGTATTTGAACCAGAAGAAAATGATTTACTCAATTTTCATTCAATGTTTGAGGATGAATTTGTGTTAATTATGCCGCCTGATCACGAGTTGAATTTAGTAAAAGAAATTACGTTAAACCGTATTACTGAATACCCATTTGTAAGCATGAATAGAGGCTCAAGCACTCGAAAGTGGGTTGATGAAAAACTTGCACTCAGTGGCAACAAAATAAGTATAGCAGTTGAGGCTTCTCAATTTAGTACGATTGGTAATTTAGTGCATTCTAAAATGGGTATCGCTATTGTGCCTTCAATGGTGCAAAAACAGATGGAAGCGAAGGGTTGTGTGAGTAGGAAGGTGGTTGACTTAGATATTATAAGGCGGGTTGGTTTAATTACGCTCAAAAATATGGCTTTGTCTTCAGCAGCGCAAGCATTTGTTGATGGTTTGAATATTTCGAATAGATAAAATTATCTAGGTTTATGATACTTAAGATGCATTTACCATTTCTTTTTGGGACCAAAGAGATCATCAATTTCTTCATTCTCTTTTTCTTTTTCCGCCGCAATTTGTGCCAAGTTGCTTGCTTTCATTGCATTTTCAAGGCCATTGAGCGTAGCTTCGAACTCTTCAATACGGGTAGTAGTGTATTCATCTTGTGGTTTGTGAGTTTTTAAGGCATTTACCGCTTTCTCAATATACTGTCTAGCACTGCCTTGCATATTCCCACCAATCGCATCGTTTGCTCGCTTATTAAGCGTTTCAACGTTAACACGAAGCTGCAACCTTTCTAAATTCTTATCTTCGATTGAAAACACTTTAGGGCTGATATTTCCTTTGCCATGCTCTGAACGCAAAATTACCCGAAGCCTTTTTACAGCTTGAATATACTTGATAATGACTTTGTCGTTTGCTGGAAGTTTGAAAGAACTATGGTCGGGTGCAGGCTCGAGTACATCTATGGCTTTAAGTTTATTTGCCGTTTCTGAAAGGCGTTGCTTTAAATCAGGGTTAGGGTTTTGAGCTAAACTCAATTTCAAGGCATTTTGGATACGCTGGAGAATAACCGCAATTAACTGTTGAGAAACCGGCATTTGTTCAGCTGCTGATAGTGCGTTTTCAGTTTCTTCGATTATCGCTCTTTGGCGGCTTACTTCTTCGCGTTTTTGTGACTCTTTGCGTTCTTTATGTTGTTGAACCGCACTCGCTGATATACCAGCGATAATAAGAATGGCGATTAAAAGTATGACAATTGTGTAGCTCATTAAAGGTTTCCATTGTTGGAGTCGCTTACGTGTCCTTTAAGGCAATAGTACCTTAAATATACTGCCGCCTGTAACACTATTATTACTCAACTTTATACTTCCTTGTCGATTCTTATTTTTATGTGTTTGTGCAATCATTCGCGCGAAGAACAAACCTAAACCTGTTCTTCCTTCACTAACGCACAGTGATTCCATTGCAGCATCCGACATATCTAACATACGTTGAGGGTATCCTGGTCCATTGTCCTCAACTGTTATGCATAAATATCCATCTTCCACTAGGGTTGAGATTTTAATTTCGCTCGCACCATAACGTATCGCGTTAACGAGTACATCATTCAATAGCAAAAATAACAAATCCTTATCTGTAAACCAAGATAATTCCCCATCAACGTCAACTGAACAAGTGATATTTTTTTGTTTTGTATAGGTTTTGTTTGATTCAATCACTTCATAAACAAGATCTTCCATAAAACATTCATCAATGTTTAACGGCAGGGCATCTAACTCAACTCGATATAAGGAAAGAATTTGAACCAAGGTCGTATTCATCCTACTTGCTTCATAATGCAAGTCGACAATGTGCTCTCTGCTTTCATTTTCGGAAGGAGGGAGTGATTTAGACAAATCTTCGATAGTCTGCAATAGTAAACTAAGGGAGTTTTTCATGTCGTGCACAGCAACGGCCATCACTGAAGCAAAGTCAATGTTTTGGTCATTATTATTTACCTTGCTGTGATGCTTGTCTTTTGGCATAACTCACCTTTTTAATTGCTTGATTGATTTATCGGCTGATAGCGCTAATTCTATATTATTTATACATTTTATCCGTATTTTAAAAGAATACTAAGGTATCAAAAGACTCAAGTTGGTATTAAAAAAGTTGATTTCACATAATTTACATAAATTCTTATGCAAATTTGTTTTAAATTGTCTATTATTTAGTTATAAAGTGTATAAACCAAAATTGCTAAACACAATTATTATGCAGAACTCGCCAATACTGCAAAACAAACCCTAGGTTATTTAATGAAATTACAACAATTAAGATATATCGTCGAAGTCCTAAACAATAACCTTAATGTATCAGCAACTGCTGAAACTCTTTTTACTTCTCAGCCCGGTATCAGTAAGCAAGTTCGAATGCTAGAAGATGAATTAGGCATTCAGATTTTTGGTAGAAGTGGGAAGCACCTCACACATGTGACTGAAGCTGGCAAGGATGTGATCAATATATCGCGAGAAATCCTAGCAAAAGTAGAGAGCATTAAAGCCGTAGCTCGCGAGCATACCTTACCTGATCAAGGTAAATTGAACATAGCAACCACGCATACTCAAGCCAGATACGCACTGCCAGACGTGATTAAAGGCTTCATGTCAAAGTATCCTAAAGTTTCCTTGCATATGCATCAAGGAACACCTTCTCAAATAAGTGATTTGGCGGCGAAAGGAGAAGCGGATTTCGCGATCGCAACGGAGTCATTGCACCTTTATAACGATTTAGTGATGCTACCTTGTTATCACTGGAACCGCTCTGTGATTGTAAACAAAGAACACCCGTTAGCGAAGAAAAACTCTATTACCATTCAAGATATAGCAAAATATCCCTTGGTGACGTATGTTTTTGGTTTTACAGGCCGATCTGAACTTGATCAAGCATTTAATACCGCCGGTTTAACACCGAAAATTGTTTTTACTGCGACAGATGCAGATGTGATTAAAACCTACGTTCGTTTGGGTGTTGGGATTGGTGTTATTGCTTCTATGGCAGTGAGTGACGAACTAGATTCTGATTTAGTCAAAATTGATGCAAGTCATTTGTTTGACTACAGCACTACAAAGATTGGCTTCAGAAAGGGCTCATTCTTGCGAAGTTATATGTACGACTTTATTGAGCGTTTTGCTCCGCACTTGACGAAAGACGTTGTAGAACGAGCGATGATGCAAAAGAATAATGACGAAGTTGAGAAGATGTTTAAGGGGCTTACACTTCCTGTTAAATAATTGCCGTTTCAAACAGTTCAGGCTAAGCAAGATGAAGTAAAGCAAGATGAAGTAAAGCATTGAAGCTGAGGAATAAGAAAAACCCGATACTTGTATCGGGTTTTTTATGACTTCGTTTTTTATTATTTTTTGCGTTATTAATTCTGCGTTATCAATAAAAAAAAATACCTAAAGATCGTATTAGCACTCAATGATATTAACTGCCAGTCCGCCTCTAGCGGTTTCCTTATATTTTGTTTTCATATCATTACCTGTATCCCACATAGTTTTAATAACTTTATCTAATGATACTTTGTGGTTACCCGTTCCTCTGAAAGCTAGGCGAGATGCATTAATAGCTTTGATTGCCCCCATCGCATTACGCTCTATACACGGTACTTGCACTAAGCCACCAACGGGGTCGCAAGTCAGACCTAAATTATGCTCCATACCGATTTCTGCTGCGTTTTCTACTGCTGCTACAGAACCGCCTAATATTTCTGTTAAAGCCGCAGCAGCCATTGAACATGCGACACCAACTTCTCCCTGACAGCCGACTTCAGCGCCTGAAATAGATGCGTTCTTTTTATATAAAATACCAATCGCGGCAGCGGTAAGTAAGTAACGGCATGCGGTATCGTCATCAACAGGACGAATGAATTTATCGAAGTAACACAGTACTGCCGGAATAATACCTGCAGCGCCGTTTGTTGGTGCAGTTACGACTCTTCCTCCTGCTGCATTTTCTTCATTAACAGCGAGAGCAAATAAATTAACCCAATCCATGGCCTGCATTGGATCATTGCTACTTTCATTCTTAAGTTTGCGATATAAGCAATAAGCGCGTCGATGGACTTTTAAACCACCAGGTAAAATACCTTCAGTATTTATTCCGTTATCAACACATTCCTTCATTACTTCCCAAATATGCACTAATCGATCTCTAAGCACGTTCTCAGGTAATATTGATATCTCATTGCGCAGCATCAATGTACTAATTGAGAAGCCATTATCGTGGCATATTTGCATAAGTTCGGTGGCAGTCGAAAATGGGAAGGGTGCGTCAACTTGTTGTTCAGCGAATTTCTCTTCTTTTTGAGCTTGAAATTCAGATTCCTCAACAATGAATCCTCCGCCAATAGAGTAGTATGTGGTTTGAAGCACACATTCACTGCCAGCGTAAGCAAAAAATGTCATTCCATTTGAATGCAATGGTAATGTTTTTCTACGGTGAAAAACGATTGCACCATCTTTTGGGAATAGAATACTGTGTTCTTGGTTTAGCATTAAGGCCTGTTTGCTTTCTACTTCAGCTAACATGCTATCAACTTCTCTGACGGGGACGTTTTCAGGCAAATAACCTAACAGCCCTAAGATAACTGCTTTCCCTGTGCCGTGTCCTTTACCAGTCTGTCCTAAAGAGCCGTAAAGCTCAGTTTTGACTGCTGTGATCTTATCAAACAGTCCAGCTTCTTTTAGAACATCACAGAAAACAGCTGCCGCTCGCATAGGACCAACAGTATGGGAACTTGATGGGCCTATACCCACCTTGAACATGTCAAAAACACTGATCATTTTTTTGTCACTTAACTCGTTATTATACCCATTAACAGTTTTACACAGATTGGATAATAAACAAATGAGAATTACTAATCAGTTGCATTAGTATTGTTAATGCGGTGTTATCATTTGAGTTTTGATTTGATTGCGCTTAAAAACAGAGGGAACGTCACAAAGGCTGTGATTTTGTTATGAGTAAAAATCGATATGCTGACATAAAAGGGCGGTCATACCTGCTGTTGCTCCCCAAATGACATCATTACCATATTGGATAAAATATATAGGAAAACGTTGCTTACGGCGTTCAGCATGATGCACAAAATAATTTTGCTGGTTCATTAAATGAGATAACGGCACCTGAAAAATTCGACTCACTTCATTTTTATCTATCTTTAAATCAGTGTCTAAATCGACTGACTCATCTAGTATTCCAATCACTGGTAGAACAGCAAAGCCACTGATTGTTTTATACTCAGGTAAGGTACCAAGGACTCTCACTTTATCAGGGCTTAGGCCAATCTCTTCTTCTGCTTCACGCAATGCTGTATGAACAAGTGATGTGTCGCTTTTTTCAAATTTTCCGCCCGGGAAACTAATTTGCCCGGCATGATGATTGAGGTGGCTGGCGCGTTGAGTAAATAAGACTTGTAAATCATCAAATGGGGGTTGCAGACAGATGAGGACTGCAGCAGGTCTAGTTTCGACCGGGAATGGAAAGTCTAAATAGGGCCCTGCAGACCACGGTAGATGAAATTTCGATAAGAAGTCTTTTTCATTCATATGCTAATTTAACTCATTCCGTGTGGCGCTAATTTGTTATTCATTACCTGTTCTGCTCTCTCAGCTTCTTCAGCATTACTAGCATCAAAACTAGCATCAACAACGGTTTCCGCCAGAATAGGGAGTATCTTAGCCACTTTATCTAAACTTTCTTGATACTCGCTTGCGATATCAGAATCTAAAACGATACCACCGCCAGCCCAACAATACAGGTGATTATTTTCAGCTAATACTGTGCGTATACAGATACTCGTGTCCATATCATCGCGTATGCCTATATAACCGATACTTCCGCAATAAATACTGCGTTTATCCGGCTCAAGCTCCTGAATAATCTGCATCGCGCGATGCTTTGGTGCACCTGTTATAGAGCCGCCTGGAAAAGCACCTTTCAATAGCTGTATGGGTGACGAATTTGCTTTTAATTTTCCCAGTACAGTACTTACCATATGATGCACCGCGGGATAACTTTCTAACTTAAAGAGTGCTGGAACAACAACAGAGTGCGGTTCACAATGCTTACTTAAGTCGTTACGCAATAAGTCGACTATCATTAGATTCTCAGCTTTATCCTTTTCGGAATTCAGCAACTCATCGCTTAGTTTCTTATCCTCTTCACTGTTCTGCGATCTCTTTCGCGTCCCTTTAATAGGCTTAGTTTCAACAACACCTGATTTAACTTGTAAGAATCGTTCGGGTGATACACTTAAAATACAGTTATCGTCCAATCGAATAAATGATGAAAAGGGGGCCTTGTTAACTGCTCTCAATTTTTGATAAGCATCCCATTCACAACCTTTATAGCCAGCTTCAAAACGTTGTGCGTAATTAATTTGATAGCAATCGCCGGCGTGCAGATAGTCATCAACTATTTGTAAGTTTTGATGATATTTCGACTCACTTTGATTAGCTTTCCATTGAGTCAGTTGTTGGAATTTCTCAGTTTTGGGAATTACGCTATGCTCATTCAGTTCATAAGCAGTGGCTCGTAATTCCTCAGCTCGTTCTGAATCGATGTAACATAAGTACACTTTATGTGTCTTGTTATCAAAAATTAAACTTTGATCGTAAATACCAACAGCCAAATCTGGTGCAACATATTGTGCAGGATGATTATCTTTCATGCCATCTAACTGAATGTTCAAATCATAAGCGAAATAGCCTAAGGCGCCACACAGGAATGGGAGTTCACTCTTGCTTGTGCAGTCGACTGTTGATTTGAATTTACTATGGATCGCCTCTAAACGCTCAAATGGACAAGTGTTGGAAGTAGACGGCTGAATATCTAGCAAACTTAACCAAGCTGCATCCGCTGATTCGACTAATTGCTTATTCTTGACTACTAGTTTAGCAACCGGAGAATGAACGATAATGTCATATTGACCATCGCTGAGTTGGTTATTACAGGTGTCGAGCAACATTGCCCATGGTTTGTGCTGAAAATTGCCGAATACGTCGACAGCTGAAGTTCCCTCCAGTTCTGTGCACTCTTCAATGAATATTGGTAGAGACAATGTCATCCTCGTAAATAATCAGGTTTTCTTGGCGAAATAAACATGAGTTAGGTAGTATACTTGCCTAATTATTAAAACCATATCAATCTTTGAAAAAAACAGGGGACCTCATGACCGTCATTCGTCAACAAGACTTTATAGACAGTATTGAAGATGCGTTGCAATTTATCTCTTATTATCATCCTTTAGACTATGTAAAGGCTGTAGAAGCTGCGTATAACCGAGAAGAAAGCCAAGCAGCGAAAGATGCTATGGCACAGATTCTAATCAACTCAAGAATGTCTGCTGAAGGTAAGCGTCCATTATGTCAAGACACTGGTATTGTTACTTGTTTCGTTAAAATCGGGATGGGGGTAACTTGGGATAAAACGGATATGACGGTTCAGGAGATGGTAGATGAGGGAACTCGTCGTGCTTATCTTAACCCTGATAATCCTTTACGGGCTTCTATTGTGTCTGATCCTGCTGGCGCTCGAGTTAACACAAAAGACAACACACCAGCAGTTGTGCATATTGATACAGTGAAGGGTGAGAAAATTGAAGTCATGATCGCTGCTAAGGGTGGTGGTTCCGAAAATAAATCTAAGATGGTCATGCTAAACCCAAGCGATGATATCGCTGAGTGGGTAGTAAAAACGCTGCCAACAATGGGGGCAGGCTGGTGCCCACCAGGCATGTTAGGAATAGGCATAGGCGGAACAGCAGAGAAAGCGGCTGTTCTAGCGAAAGAAAGTCTAATGGACCCTGTTGATATCCAAGAATTAATGGAGCGCGGAGCAGAAACGACTGAAGAAAAGTTGCGATTAGATATTTTTAAGAAAGTAAACGATTTAGGTATTGGCGCACAAGGTTTAGGCGGTTTAACGACCGTCGTTGATATTAAAATTAAATCAGTACCAACACACGCAGCATCGAAGCCTATCGCTATGATCCCAAATTGTGCCGCAACCCGTCATGCGCATTTCTACCTTGATGGTTCAGGTCCCTCTGAACTGCAGCCGCCAAAACTTGAAGATTGGCCGAAAGTGACTTGGGAAGTTAGCAAGGACACCAGACGCGTAAATCTAGACGACATTACGAAAGCAGATATCCAAGACTGGAAAGTTGGAGAAACGGTGCTCCTAAGCGGTAAGATGTTAACAGGTAGAGATGCTGCACATAAGCGCATTCAAACCATGTTAGACAATGGTGAAGGCTTGCCAGAGGGCGTCGACTTAACTAATCGATTCATTTACTACGTAGGCCCTGTCGATGCTGTGGGAAGTGAAGTTGTAGGTCCTGCTGGCCCAACTACAGCAACACGCATGGATAAGTTTACCGACATGATGCTTGAGCAAACGGGCTTAATTGGCATGATTGGTAAAGCAGAGCGAGGCCCAGCTACAGTGCAAAGTATTGCTAAACATAAAGCCGTTTACTTAATGGCAGTTGGGGGCGCAGCCTACTTAGTGTCAAAAGCGATCAAAAAGTCGAGAGTGGTTGCGTTTGAGGATCTAGGTATGGAGGCAATCTACGAATTTGACGTTGTTGATATGCCGGTGACTGTCGCTGTAGATAGCACAGGGGCAAATGCGCATGAAACGGGTCCAGCTATTTGGAAATTAAAGATAGCCGACATGGAAGCCGCAGCTAGGGGCAAATAGCCCCTTTTGCAAATTCGTATTCTCATAATTTATTACAAGGATCTGTAGCAGATGTTACAAGCATTCATGAACATTGAAGTCGCTATCGCTTCGGGCATAGCGGCTATAAGTGCGGCCCTTATTGTAGCTTTAATTTTCCGCTCACAAGCAAAAAGTAAAATTGAAGCTTTAATAGTTGAACATCAATCTGAACTAACATTGCAAACAGATACCTTGTTTCAGAGGTTGAATGACCAAAAAGAAGAGTACGATACTGAGCGCCAGCAGCTTAAACAGCAATTAGCCTTAAGTGATCAGAGTTTCAAGCAGAACGAATCTAGAATAGCTGAACTCAAGGAAAAACTTGGAAAAGTTGAGTTTGATTATTCACAACAGCTAGATTCTGCGCGTCGCACTATTGCTGAAAATCAACGCGAAATAGGGACCCTAAGTCAAAAAGCAGACGAACTATCGAGAAAGCAAACTGAAAATGAAGTGCTTTCTAAAAGTTTAGATGAAATGACCACTCGCTATTCTGAACTTCAGGCTAGTTATCAATCGCAACAAGCCGGTTTCGATCAGGAAAGAAAGAGTTTCGCTGAAAAACTAAACTTACTAGAAAACGCAGAGAAGCAACTTTCAACGCAATTTGAAAATTTGGCAAACAAGATATTTGAACAGAAATCTGAAAAGTTTACTAAAACCAGCGAATCTGGAATTACACACCTTATTGCGCCACTGAAAGAGCAAATTGAAGCGTTTAAACGCCAAGTATCTGAGCAATATGTGAAAGAAGGTCAAGAACGAGCCTCTTTAAAGACAGAAATTTTGAGTCTGAAAGAACTGAACAAGCAAATTACAGAAGAAGCTGCAGCGCTTACCAATGCGCTTAAGGGTGATAATAAGCAACAGGGGAACTGGGGAGAACTCGTATTAGAGCGCATCCTAACTGAGTCGGGACTACGCAATGGGCATGAGTATGAAACCCAAAAATCTCTGAAAGACACTGATGGAAAGCGTTACCAACCCGATGTTGTCGTTCATCTTCCAAACGACAAAGATATTGTTATAGATTCAAAAGTGTCATTAATTGCCCACGAAAAATATGTGAATGCTAAGGATGATGATGCAAGACAACGTGCAATCAAGGAGCATATCAATTCAATTAGTGGTCATATTAAAGGCTTAAGCAAAAAGGACTATCAAGATCTCACCGGTGTTCGCACGCTTGATTATGTGTTGATGTTCATTCCCATTGAATCCGCATTTATTTCTGCCATTGAAAATGCGCCGGATTTGATCAAACTCGCGTTAGATAATCAAATTATGTTGGTGAGCCCGACCAACTTATTAGTTGCATTGCGCACGATCAATAATATCTGGCAATACGAATATCAGAATCAAAATGCTAATAAAATTGCGGAACAAGCCAGAAAAATGTATGACAAGTTCCATGGCTTTGTGACGGATATGGAAAAGATTGGCAGAAACGTTGATGCAACCGCAAAAGCTTATGAATCTGCCATGGGTAAATTATCGACGGGTAGGGGCAACTTAGTCAGGCAGGCAGAGCAGTTTAAGAAGCTAGGTGTCACACCAACGAAATCTCTCGATGCTAGTTTGGTGGAAGGTAGTTCACACGATGATGATGGAGAGAGTGACGATGGAGAGGTTGATGATGGCTTAGGTGAGCATGGAAAAAGTGCTGATAGAGGAATTGAAGGCCTTGAAAAAAGTACAGATACAAGCGATTCAGCACAAAGCTTAGAGGATCTTCAGGCAAAGCCTGAAGACGCAGATAAGGACTAATAGACTAACTTTCTTGCACGGCAAAGCTCGTTGTTATATCGACATTGCCTGTCAACATGAGCATCACAGAGCAATACTTCTCAGTACTTAATTGCACTGCACGAGCTAAGTGTTTTTCATTGATGTCCTTACCTTGAACAACAAAGTGAGCATGTATCTTTGTGAATTTTCTAGGTGCAGTTTCGGCGCGTTCAGCTTCAAGTTCACAATAGCAACCTTGCATGTTCTGACGAGATTTACGCATAATTTCAACTACGTCTACAGATGAGCATGCACCCACGGAAATTAACACAGCTTCCATAGGAGACAAATTTTGGCCATTGCCATCTAATTTGAGTGTTCGACCATTATCCATTTCGCCTTCAAAACCAAGTCCATCTTCAGAGGGTTCCCATACAACTGTTGCTTTCATTTAATCACCTAAATATATATTTACTTTTTCTCAACTAAGCTTATGTGTGTTTTGCTTAGCAGTATCTTTTTATTTTTATACAGTGTGCCAATAGCACGCTTGTAAGCCCCTTTACTAACATGGTAGCGAGCGTATATTTCATCGGCAGAGCTTTTATCTGTCAGCGTAGAAATGCCACCGTGAGCCTCTAAATCATCAATGATTTCAGCTGCTAGGTCTTTTCGTGCTTCTTTACCTTGTCGTTGCAGAGACAAATCAATTTTACCATCTCCTCTAATTTGTTTAATAAACGCGGTAAGTTGATCACCAATGGCAAGTCTTTTAAATAAATCACTTTTGAAAAGTAAGCCTTGGTACTCTCTGTTTATAATACACTTGAAGCCCAAAGAGGTTTCATCAAAGACGATAACTGATACTTCTTGCCCCGGGCTTAAATCATCTGCTGTTTCATTTAAGAAACGGTAAAGTTTCGAGCAACCTACTAGCTTTCTATTGTCTGGGTCTTCGAGTAAGTAAACGACATAGCTCAAACCAATATCCATTGGCTTATGCTGCATTGATTTCGGGACTAGTAAATCGCGTTCCATTCCCCAATCAAAAAATGCACCAAAGTCAGTCGCGCCAGTACAAGTGAGTAAAGCAAAGTCATTTACTTTGATTGGGACTTCTTTCTGTGTCGCTTGAATACTGCCATCTTGAGCATAATAAACAAATGCTTGTAGGGTTTGGCCTTTTACAAACTGGCCATTGGTATCACTCACTGGCATGAATACAGTTTCATTTATATCAGAATCTGTGCCTTCATAAGCCAAAGAATAGCCGAAGGGGAGTTCGTCGGTGACGACTAAATCATTCACTTGACCGATAATTGCCATTTAAGACTCTCTTTTACATGATTTTTTGAGGTATTAGCATTAGTATAACAGGATTGACTTTTTCATCATCATGCTTAATTTAGGTTATATGAAATTAAATGCGGATTTAGGCGAGAGCTACGGACATTGGCAAATTAATGCTGATAAAGACATTATGCCTTTCATCGATATGGCAAATATTGCTTGTGGCGGTCACGCAGGTGATCCAAAAGTGATGCATCAAACTGTCGCATTGGCGAAAAGCCACGGTGTGAGTATTGGCGCCCACCCATCATATCCGGATATTCAAGGCTTTGGTCGCAGAAGTATGTCGATTCCAGCTGAAGAATTGTGCCATATTATTCAAGCTCAAATAGCAGCACTCGATGGTCTGGCTAGATGCCAAGGAGAAACCCTGAGTTACGTTAAACCTCACGGCGCACTCTACAACGACATGATGAGCAATAAAGCGGTGCGACTAGCGGTTTATAATGCGATTAGAACGTACTACATTAGCTTACCCTTAGTTGTTCAAGCGACAAATCAAAATGACAAACTGCGCATAGAGGCAGAAGAATATGGTGTGAATTTGTTGTTTGAGGCATTTGCAGATCGTCTTTATCTTGATTCTGGTTTTCTTAGTCCTCGTAGCACACCCGGAGCGGTTCTAGATGGTGCGCAGTCTGTTGAGCAAGCTCGCCGGCTCATTGAAAAAGGTGAGGTGATTACGGATAGCGGAAAGGTGCTTTCTATTTCAGCTGATACAATATGCGTACATGGTGATACCCCTGAAGCTATAAACAATGTAGCAAGAATAAGAGAAATCCTTCTAGGACAAAATGATTGAATAATTGTGATAATTCGCAAAAGGATATTAGCGATTTAATAGAAATCAGGACTGCATCAGATTGCAGCATCATTCTCTATGTTAACGATGTAAAACTAGGTTTAGACAAGTCTAATGCTTTGATTGGCTTGCTGACAAAGGAATTGCTTTCTAATAGGCCAACGTGGCTGCGTGAATACATACCTTCATATACATCATTGTTGATTGAGTACTTTTTATTTGACACCGATCATTTGGCTGTTAATCGTTACCTAAGACATTTAATTAATTCCTCGCTAAGTCATATTGGGACTTTGCTAGAAGGCGTGATGGATGAAAATAAGCAAAGTGATACACAGGGTGAGTCATCAACCTTGCATAAAATACCTGTGTGTTACGAGCTTAGTTCGTTTGAATCTGATTTACAAAAGGTTGCATCGGAAAAGGCTTTAACAATAAAGGAGCTTATCGCAATGCATTGTGCTGTTTGCTACAGAGTGTTCGCTACCGGAT
Source organism: Glaciecola sp. MF2-115 (assembly GCF_047250385.1). Lineage (NCBI taxonomy): Bacteria > Pseudomonadati > Pseudomonadota > Gammaproteobacteria > Alteromonadales > Alteromonadaceae > Glaciecola > Glaciecola sp. MF2-115. The sequence continues at coordinate 21,908 of NZ_JBLBVM010000047.1, read as the reverse complement.
TTCTACCTGGTTTTGCGTACTTGGGCGAACTACCGGAAGAATTGTCGCAAGCAAGGCTAAACAATCCGCGAAGCAAAGTACAAAAAGGTGCAGTGGCAATAGCTGACCGCCAAACCGCGATATATCCAGACGAATCACCCGGTGGGTGGCATATTCTCGGCTATACGCCAATAGACCTTTTAATTCACAATAATGAACAAAGATCTGCTGAGGTTACGCCACTACTAAGAGCGGGAGACTACGTCGAATTTTTTCCAATCACTGAACAACAATACTTAAATTGGCATTAAGAATGAAAATCCTAGCAGCAGGTTTAGCCACGCGGTTTACTGATTTAGGCAGAGTCGGACATCAACACATTGGCTATACTCAGTCTGGTGCACTGGATACGAATAGCCATATTTTCGCCAACGCGATCCTCGGAGTCCCAAAAACTCAGCCCACTATTGAGATCCTATTAGGTGGATTTAAAGCGATTGCTACAGAAAGCTTGATTATAGCAATCACTGGCGCGCATTCTAAAATTCAAATTGATGGAAATGCTCAGCCGTTGAATCAGGCTTTCGTTTTAAACAAGGGGCAAACCCTAGAAATTGAGCAGCCATCGACTGGTGCGAGAAACTACATTGCTAGTCTTAATCCATTTTCAACAAAGCCTTTCCTCAACTCTGTTTGTGCAGTAGCGCGGGAAAAAACGGGCGGTATAAACTCAGATGGAAAGAGTCTACAGCCTGGCGATGTTATTTCTTATGATTCTGATAGTTATGATTCTGATAGTTATGGTGCTGAAAACTTAAAAGATATCCAAGTAGCGAAGAACAGCTTAATTGAAATTAATAGATTTAAAGCATCACTACTCGAGACACCAATAAGTGATGAGTATATAATTAAAGTGGTACTAGCATACCAACACGCCTTATTCGATCATAAAATGAAAGCTCGTTTTTTTCATCAGCAATTTACTGTTAGCCAAGAAACAAGCGCGATGGGTATGCGTCTTCGCGGTGACTCTATTGGGCATGTATCTGTGAAGCTTTATTCTGAGGGGATCGCCAATGGCGCAGTTCAGATTACGCCAGAGGGCTTACCGATTATTATGCTAGCCGAACGCCAAACAATTGGTGGATATCCTAAATTGGGCAGTATAATCAGCAACGATTTACCTATACTAGGACAGTGCCGTCCAGGTTCCATCATTCGCTTCGAAGAAACTGATTTATTTACCGCACGGCAACTTTATCTTTTATCAAAATCTAGGCTAGATAGATTTTCGCGACAGCAAGCAAAATAGGGCGCATAGCAATGAGTAATGTATATTTAAATGGTAAGCTTGTAGCTGCAAATGAAGCAAAGATTTCGCCCATGGACAGAGGCTTTTTATTTGGTGATGGTATTTATGAAGTGATACCAACATACGCTGGTAAAGCAGTTGGTTTAAACTTGCACCTAGAGCGCATGAGAAACGGATTGCAAAGCGTTGGGATAAAGTATGAACTAGACGCTGAAAAGTGGTCAAAGATAATTACAAAGCTGATTTCACACAATAACAATAGCTCACAAGGCGTTTATATTCATGTCAGTCGTGGTACGGATGTAAAGCGCTTTCATGCGTATCCCGATAACATCACCCCAACTGTATTTGCTTACGCTTTCGATACACCTCCTAGCCAAAGCCCTGATAACGAACACGTAAAAGGATTTCATGTAACAACTGGACCAGATCTTCGTTGGCAGCGATGTCATATAAAATCAACCTCTTTGCTTGGTAATGTGATGCACTTTCAGCAAGGACAAGATGCTGGAGTTGATGAAATTATTCTTTATAACGACAAAAAAGAAATTACTGAGGCAGCGGCCTGTAATGTATTTATCGTAAAAGATAAGCAAATATTAACACCACCTTTAGACAATCAATTGTTGCCGGGTATAACACGACGGATTGCTATTGATGCCATAGCTAAATATACAAGCTATAAAGTTAATGAATGCATTATTTCGTTGGGAGAATTACTGAACGCTGATGAGGTTTGGCTAACTAGTTCTAGTAAGGAAATAGGGCCTGTATTATCAATTGATGGTAAAGCAGTAGGAGATGGTTCTAAAGGAGTTGTTTGGGCTGAGGCTCAAGCCGCTTATAACAAACATAAGTTTGATTGTTAATTAAGTTATTGTTGTTATAAGAGGGAGAGTTGTCTTTCGTGGGAAATTACTGCCTTCGCAGTAATGACTAGCTGCTTGAGTGAAGCACATCAATCCAAGGTCATCCTTGCAAAGGTACAATACTGTTCGTTTAAGCCCCTTTTAACTCAATTTATCAATCTTTGCTTTGTGTAAATAGACGGAGGTTACTGCCTTCGCAGTAATGACAAGAGGTGTTTAATCCTTAAATAAACAGTATTATGGGCTGGCAAGGACCTCCTAAATCAATCAAAAAGCTTATAATAAACACAGATCAAATCAACTACTGATCAGCATTCTCGCAATCAACTTTCTGGCATTCACCGTAAAGGTATAAGCTGTGATTAGTAAGCTTCATATCATTATGAGCTGCTATCTCTTCTTGTCTCTTTTCAATCACATTGTCTTCGAATTCAAATACCTTGCCGCAACTTAAGCAGACGAGATGATCATGATGTTCTTTGTGACTAATTTCAAAAACCGACTTACCACCTTCAAAATGATGGCGGTTTAATATACCAGCATCATCAAACTGGTTGAGTACGCGATACACAGTTGCAAGGCCAATTTCCTCACCTTGCTCAATTAATATCTTATACACATCTTCAGCGCTAATATGCTGATTTGTTGGTTCTTGAAGGATCTCCAAGATTTTCAAACGAGGTAATGTAATTTTCAGTCCTGCTTTTTTTAATTCTTTATTTTGGTCCATGAGAAACTTCGTTTTTGAAACTTGAGTTGTATTATAGGTAAGTTGTAAAGATTTAACAGTATCTGCCGTAATATTTATAAGATAAGCTTGTTTTGTTTCGAAAAATTACTGATAAATATTAAAGAAACACAAAATAAATAGTTAAATCAGTCGATACTATATAAAGCGAAAGATTAAAGGTCTACGAATTCTGAAATTGTGAACACAGACAATCTAGGAGTTAAATCGATAGTGTATTTACTAGCGTTGTTTATTAAGAGTCTAAAGGCGATTCTTTCATTTATCTGATTTGCTTTAACTTTTATTTCCATCTTAGTATGATTATCGATAAGTAATGCTTATTAGTGCTGAAACCAAAAACAAGCGAAATGATTAAAATCTGCTTTAAAGGTGATTTGTTCTGAATGCGAGTGATAAAAAATAAAGAGTGTAGAAATGCCTGAATTAATGAAGCAACTCACTGTTGTTAGGAAAATGATCCTTGGTTTTAGCGGTCTAGCAATTCTATTGTTGTTCACTAGTTTGATGTCTTTTTTTGGCCTTCAAGATATAAAGCAATCAGCAAGAACAGTAATCGAAGAAAAGATGCCGATGCAAAAAGCAATGACGAGCGTCCGCACCGACATATTATCCTTATCCAACCTGATTATTAGAGCACATCACGAAACCGATGGTGGCGAGCTCTCTAAACAAAAAGCAAGTTTCGATTCACTTTCGCTAAGTTTACATGACGGACTAGAATCACTGAGTAAGTTTGTCGCTGATGAGAACAAAACAAAGTTAGATTCAATCGTTGATATGACTAATCAGTACATTGCTCATAGCGACAATATGTTTTCGAAGATTGATTCCATCATCAATATCAAACAACAATTGTCAATCACCAGCGACAAAGCATTAGGGTTAGCCGATGAGGCAAGTGCCTTGATGTTGGATTTGAGCTACTTAGAAGGCGACAATAGAGATCTCGAACCCCTAATAGGCATGGGAAACAACATTGATAATAAGCTCACTCTCATTTTGGGATTTCTGGAGGAATTGTCTAAAGCTGAAGATGCAGAGCTCATTGAAACTACTATTGGAGATATGCAATACAATATTACTAACATTGAGGCGGATGCTAATTACTTAAACCGCTTGGCTGAAACTGTTGAAAACGATGGTATTGTTGAAGGCTTCAATGAACAGTTTGAAAACTTAAAAAGCATATTATCTCAGGACGCCGGTATTTACGCGCTTCAAAGACAGCGACTCGAACTTATCAAGAATGCTAATCAAGCATATGCTGATGCTAGTCTAACACTTAGTCAAACAAATGAGATACTGAGAGACTTAACTGAAAGTGTTAATTCGGCTACCTTGCAAGGCCAACAAGATATTCTTGATACTGTGTTGAGCAATGAGATAAAAAACATAGTGGTATCAGTTATCGGAATAACAGCTACTTTCATACTTGCTTTGATTGCAACAAGAAGCATCGCTCGACCTCTGAAGGAAGTTAACAAACGCCTGAAAGTGCTTAGTAGCGGGGATTTAAGTCAACGAATGAATGAAGATGGCTACGATGAATTCTCTGAATTATCCAAAAATGTAAATCGCTTAATTGATGCACTTCGAACATTAATTGGTAGCATTCACGAGCAAGAGGAGGTACTTGAAGAAGTAACTCATAGAAGCATAGAAATGGGTGATAGGAGTTTGCAGCAAGTCGCTAAACAGCAAGAGCAAATTAGTGTTACCTCAACAAATACCTTGCAAGTTAAAGCAACGAGTCAAACTAACTTACAACAAATTAATTCATCGAAAGAGCAGATGACGCAAGCAATTAAACAAACCGATACGGTTATGTCCCTAGTTGAACAAAGTCGTCGCCAAGTTGAAGAGCAGTCGCAACAAGCTGCGCAGTCAGCCACAATCATTCATCGACTGGGTGAGAACAGTCATAAAATCGGTGGTATTCTCGATGTTATCAAAACAATTGCAGAACAAACCAATTTGCTAGCACTTAACGCTGCGATTGAAGCAGCAAGAGCAGGAGAGCAGGGACGCGGTTTCGCAGTAGTCGCAGACGAAGTTAGAACCTTAGCAACCAGAACCCAGAAGTCCACTGAAGAGATTGAACAAATGATTGGTGCGCTGCAACAAGATGCTGGCCATGCTGTCGAAGCTATCAATCGTGGCACTGAGCAGGTGGGTGAAGGTGTTGAATTAACGAAGCAAGTAACAGTTCAAGTAACTGATATTCGACATATTATTGAGGCCTTGGCAAACGTAAATAAACAAATTGTCGACGATACACGCAGCCAAGACGCCTTGTTAGATGATGTCGTTTCCAGCTTACAGAGCATCGTTGAATTGGCTGAATATAGTGCGCAAAGTACGAAGGAATCTAATCGTGCAACGCATCAATTAGGCGAACAAATGGAGGCATTAAAACAAGCAGTGTCTAAGTTTAGGCTTTAGGTTTGTTTAGGAAGCCCAAGAATTTAATTTCATTAGCACTCTCTAAAACAGTCTGAAAAGTGTCAAGCTTATTAAGGATGAGTCGCAAGCAATAAAAAAAGGAGCTTCACATGAAGCTCCTTTTTTGTGGTCATTAGAAAGACCTGTTGAGAATAACCTTACTGTCTATAAAACAATATTTGGTCGTGTTCCCATTCCAGGTCCGTAAACAATTGCATTGAGTAACAAACGATTTGTGCCCAATGTTGCACCTCTAAAGATGGGTTCACCAGAGAACATAATGATTTGTCCTCGGCCTAAACTCTCTCTAGTTAAGTAAGCTGAGTTGGCAATGCGTTGAGCCGCTTCAGGCCATAACAAACCACTCATTCTAATGTGAAGATCCCTGTCCTCAGGAAGGCTATACCAACCAATGGCTTTTGTTTTGTCTTCATCATCCTTCGACTTCTTCACTTTTTTCTTATCGCTATAAACGCCCACGGTAACAACCGCTTCTGCATTTTCAGGGACAATCAAAACGGGTTGACGTGAATATAACAGTGGCAGTGTTTCCGAGGTTCCAAAACTCAACCAGTGTTGGGTATCAACGTCGCCCGAAACCATTGCACCTGCTGGCATGAATAATTTCTGCCATGCGTTCCGCTTTTTAAGATCCTCTTTACTTAATCTTTTCGGTGCATCATCCCAAGGGTAGGCGACATCTTCTTGCACTGTCGTAGCAAAGTAATCTTCTACTTTTCCAATTGACTGTTCAGCAAGAAGCCTGCGTTGAAGCGCAATGTCATATTTCTCCGCATCCTCTAATATATCGTCAACTACTTTTACTTTACTGATATCTTTAGAGGCGAACGCCTGCGTTGAATTATCATGAGTGATTAAAGTACCACCTTGCTCAACCCAAGTTTTCAGAGCCGCAACTGTGCTATCAGAAACTGTCCAAGAACTCGGCATTATGATCACGTTGTATCTGCGAAGATCAGTACGACTAATCGCTCCAGAATCAAGTTGTGAGTGACGAATACCTAAATGAGTATCCAAACTCCACCATGTAACGCCGACATCATTACTGCTTGTTCCAGATTGTCCTAAGATTGCAATTTGGGGTTGTGTTAACAAATTAAAGTGCTCGCCACCCCACTCAGGCATATCACCTTTACCATAACCGGTCTTCAAGTTTTGAATCGATAGTGATGTTTCTGCCGCCGTTTCATTAATCAAAGAAATCAAATCTGGCTTATTTGGATTGTCGGTAATAGTAACGACAACCGAGCCTCTCACTAAGCTTTCGGCACCTAATTGGGTTTCTTTATCAATGACTCTAACTTGTACACCACGTTCCATCAGGCGCGCAGCAAAACCAACTGAAGCATCATCATCGCCGTTTACGGCCCAAGCAATCGCGTCTTTACTTGCTTTTGTTGGTGCTTTATTACTCGCAGCGTAAGGACTAATATCGTCGGTAATATTTGTAGGCAAGGTGAGGGCATCTAAACCATACATCATTGTCAGGTTCCACGCTGAGGAGTCATACATAATTGACTGACCTTCACGAAGAATCTTCTGACGCTCTTCCTGCACTGTTTCAGGTAATATTTGCGCATCAAACTCCATGATAGCCGACAACAATCGAGCCTCAGGTTGTCGATTAGGAATAATTAGGCTTCCTTCAGGTATCGTTCGAGTTTCTGATTTACCCAAATGATTCACCGCATTCTTAGCCTTGAAACTTTTATCTGCGACATAAACTTCTATATCCTGCGCTTGCAGTTTTTCTACCAATGTTTTCATGCGTGAATCGTTGTTATTAGCCAAAACAACATAGGTTTTGTTGGCATACTGACTATCTTTATCGAGAACAGATTTTCTATCTTCCCAATAGTCTTTGTACATTGCCTTGCTGTGTTTGTGCAAAGATTCTAGGTTTGCCACAGTGCTAACAAATTGATGATGCACTGCTTCTTTATATGTTTGCACTGTGCCTTCGGGGCGTCTCACACCGTCTTCGGCCATACGAGATTGTTCATACAAAATATGCATGGAGCCTCTATATTCTGCATAGTTTGAATAACCAGGATACCAATTTTCAAACCATTCACCTGTATAGTAGCGCCATCCTTTTTCATCAAATGCTGCACCTTGATCGATAGAAAAAGTTTTAGCCCATTTTTGTACTGTCGGCGCAATATTGAAGTTAAGCGGCTGGCGAGGAGGACCCATTAGGTAAGTATCTTGTGGGCCCATTTCATGGCCATCAATCATCAATTGAGGGCGCCATTTATTAATGAGGGATACTCTACCTTTGGTTTCCGGCTGTGTCAGGTAGAAAAAATCTCTGTTTAAGTCGAAAAAGTAGTGGTTTGTTCGACCATATGGCCAATCGCCTCGGTGTAACAATGATTGATCGTCAACATTTGGCGCTGTGCCTCTGTATTGTTCCAACGATTTAGCAAAGCGATCGCGGCCATCTGGATTCATCATAGGGTCAATGACAATAATCATGTCATCAAGCATTGCCTTTATTTTAGGATCCTGAGAGGCTGCATAATGATATATGGATGTTAGAGCCGCATCTGCCCCCGAGGTTTCGTTACCGTGTATAGAATATGCCATCCATGCGATTGCTGGTAATTCATCAATTAGTTGTTTAGCTTTCGAATCGGATGTTTTTCTTGGGTCCGATAGGGCATCTAGCTTCTCTAATATCTCATCCATCTTCGCAAGATTTTTAGGGCTTGAAATAAATACGGCGTGCAAAGGTCTATCTTCATGACTTCTTGCATACTCAACAACGTGCATACGATCAGTCTGCGTTTTCCATGTTTGAATAGATTCATTGATCTTAGCTGGTGTTGCTACTCTGTGACCAATCGGAAAGCCAAGAATATCGTCTGGGTGGGTTAAGGTAGTATCATAGCTACCAGAGAGCATTTTAGCTTGATAATCTAAGTCAGCATTATAAGTGGGTTTCATCAATAAACTTGCCTGGCTAACGCCAATAGATAAGGCAAGCAATCCTGCACAAACCGCAACGTTGATGGGTTTTCGCATGAGTAATCCTTTTGTCATTAATATAATAGTTGTCTGTCACCTTTAGTGTGCGACAAAAGTATACTAATTGACAAGTGAAGAATGCTAATGGAATTGAAAGTTTACTTAAAGAGTGTTGTTTTCTGCTTACGTTTTCAAATCACTAAGGAACAGTTTTTCAAATTCATCAGCTAGTATTGGTTTACTGATTAAATAACCCTGCAAATAGTCGCAGCCTTCCTGTATCAACCAATCTCTTTGTTCTTCGGTTTCAACTCCTTCCGCAACGGTTTTTAAATTTAGCGCTTTCGCCATTGCCACAATCATTTCGAGAACAGCGATGGATGCTTGTTCACCAGAAACGAATGAGCGATCAATTTTTAAAGTATCGATGGGTAAGCGAGATAGGTAGGAGAGTGAACAATACCCAGTCCCAAAATCGTCAATTGATATTCTAATGCCATGTTGGCGTAATTGTTTTAGTGCTATAAAACTCTCATCTAAGGCTTTCATCAACACAGTTTCAGTAATTTCTAATTCAAGTAAATTAGGGTTAACGTCATACTTTTTGATCATCGCCAAAACACGCTCGACGTAGTCGTCTTGTTGCATTTGTTTTGCGGAAACATTGACGGCAATAGAAATGCCACCGTACTCTTTTTCCCATTTTTTTATTTGTTTGCAAGCCGTTTCTAGCACCCAATCGCCGATTGCTATTATCAATCCACTTTCTTCGGCTATTTTAATGAAACCTTCTACAGATATTGGCTCGGGATTATTATTCCAGCGTATCAAGGCTTCACATCCTACCAATTTACCTGTTTGAGAATTCAGTTTTGGCTGATAATTTAAGTGGAACTCTTCACGTTCTACCGCGTAATTCAATGCTGCCTCAATTCTCAATCGTGCTTCTACTTTGTCACTCATATCCTTGGCATAAAAATGCCAATTGCTGCCACTTCCTTTTGCTTCATACATGGCAAGGTCTGCACAACGCATGAGTTTATTGGTATCAACACCGTTGTCGGGGTAAATTGAAATGCCGATACTACCAGAAGTGCGAATTTCATGGTTTTGCAATAGGTAGGGGCGTGACAAGGCCTCATCGAGCCGCTGAACCGCTTTTACTACCTCATTCAATTCTGTGTGACCTTCAATGACGATTAAAAACTCATCTCCGCCCAATCGACCGATGGAGTCATTGCTTCTAAGAGCGCTAACTAGGCGATTGGCAACTTCTACAAGTAAGATGTCTCCAACATCGTGACCTAAAGAATCATTGATGTTTTTGAATCGATCCATGTCCACAAATAAGACGGCAACTTTTGTTTTTGTGCGCTCGGCTTTCTTAATTGCTTGGGACAAGCGATCAACTATCAAGGTTCTATTTGGTTGATCTGTAAGTGCGTCTGTCGTTGCGAGATGTCTGAGTTGTACTTGGGCTCTAATAAGCCCCTGCAACATTTGATTGATGTGACTAACTAATTGTCCTAATTCATTTTTATAGTGAATTTTCAAGTTAGATAAGGCTAGAGGGTCAGGGTTCTCTGGATCAATTTTTGAGATGGATTCTGTGACTTGAATCAAAGGCGTTGTTAATAACCAAGAGGAAAGCCAAAGCAGAATAAATGCTATTGTCAGGGCCTGCAATAAGCCTGTTACGATAACGCTTGTCGCGACATTCATAAATTCTTGTGCAACAGGACTTAAATCTAGTTTTATTGAAAGAACACCAATCTTGCGTTTTGTGTTGTTTCTCTCAATAAATAAATTTCGTTCACCTTTTATCTCGTCACCGATAAAATTTGATATAAGCCAATCAATCACGTCACTATTTTTTTGTAATGGTTTCCTATCTTCAGCCAGAGTGTTACCAGTTTCGCCAATCAGCACCGCCTCTTGAACCATACCAAGAGCGGTCATACTGCCGATTACTTGTTCCGCTAGCGCCGGATCTAAAGTCCAGACAGCATTAGTCGCGCCACCTTCAGCAGCCGTTAATATTTCCTCGGCTAAACCTAAGGCGCTTTCTCGTTGGTCCGATAGGTGAGTATTGAGTGAAACTGCGCTGATTAAAAATCCGATTACGATACTGAGTATTAATGCAATTATCGCTTGAGTTAAGGCAAGGGATTTTGTTAAATAATTGAAAAATTTCGTCAACTCTACTGTCCTAAAATACGGAACTTCACGCTAAACAAGATGCAATATGTAAAATATTGGTCCTAATTAGTCTCCGAAATACAATGTATTTTTATATTTGCTGTTTTGTTTAATTTTATCCATGTTACTAATGCAAGCATCCCTTGCTGCTTCTGTTTTAAAAAGAAAACCATTTGGACTTTTACCGAATAAAGGAACAATGTCCACAGGAACGCTTACATCTAAATCGCTGTCTTGCAGCATCTCCTGACGGTAATATTCGTATATGTTTCTATCCATTTGAATAAAATCTACACGTTTACTGAATAGCATTCTCAACTGAGTTTTTTGATTGTGAGTTTCACTGTAGTTTTCATTCTGTGATGCCATTGTCGCATATTCACCGCCAATGTGTGTAATTGCGCCTTACCATGAAAGTAGGGAGTAATTTGACAGCTCTTTTATGCTGCTTACTTTAATTTCACTTTCAGACAAGGAAAATAGAAAGTTTTCATAAGCATAAACATTACCGGTGTAGTAGCCTTTCAGACCTCGTTCATCGATTATTTTTTGATTAATATCGGTAACGACATCTACTTCACCATTTACGAACTCTGAGATGCGTCGCGCATAAGGATGAAGTTTAGGCTTGAGAGTATAACCAGAGGGTTCGAGACAATCCTTCAGTAAATCAACTAACAAACCACTCGGACCTTCTTCAAACACCCATGGGGCAAGAGAACCGCCAAATGAGGCTACAACGTCTTTCGATTGACTATACGATGCAGTTGATACTAGCAACGAGAGAGCGACCAGATATGCTGACTTTTTCATCTTTTTCACCATTTTATCTGAAAGCGTTTTGCAATAAGGAAAAATCCAACATAGTTGATAGTAAATTCAAGCTCGGACTTTGTTTACAAATTACATGACTGTAGTGGTTTAATCAACAAACTTTAAGTAATAATCTACTGGATATTCTAATAATTGAGCTTGCGTCGAATGGTAGCTTAAATCTCATGATATTTGTGAGACAGAGTTATAAGGAGTTGATGATTGAGCCACGAAAAAGGTTGGAGCTTTATATTGCGTTGATTAAATAGAATTGAATCAGAACAGGGGTGGATTAGAACAGGAATAGATTTGAAGAGCGCTGAGTCTATCTGAAAAGACGGTCTAGTCAAAACGTTTGAACTAGACCTGAAAATAATCAATACAATGAGTTGATTAAGTTGAACTATCTCAACTCAGCTAAGCAAAGTTCATCATTTATTTGTTTACACCAGTCTTTGACTCGTTGTTCGGTCAATTCTGGCTGGCGGTCTTCGTCAATACCTAATCCAACGAAATGATCGTCATCAGCCATGCCTTTAGACGCTTCAAAATCATAGCCCTCAGTTGGCCATTGACCCACTAGTATTGCTCCTTTGGGCTCAACAATGTCTCTTATCATGCCCATCGCATCTAAAAAGTATTCAGCGTAATCTTCTTGATCGCCACAACCAAAAATAGCGACAAGTTTGTCCTCGAAGTCTATCTCTTCCAGGTCAGGGAAGAAGTCATCCCAATCGCATTGCGCTTCGCCATAATACCAAGTAGGTATGCCAAAAATCAGCAAATCAAATTCAGCGATATCTTCTTTACTGCTTTTTGCAATATCTTTGACGTCGATGAGTTGCTTACCCAATTCTTTTTGGATCATTTTAGCAATGTGCTCAGTGTTACCCGTGTCGCTACCAAAAAATAAACCAACGCTAGCCATTTGTTACCCTCTAAAACGTCTTATTGATTGCACTAGTCTATGAAACTCCACTAGCGCCATAAAATAATTGAATAATACCTTTAGCCACAAAACCAGCAGCACCCAAGCCGAGCACGCCATACGCGACAACGCGACCGATCAGCGGTACATTATTCTTTTTTAATACATCGTGAATCGCCAAACCAAGTAACACGAACAAACCAACTAAACTTACATTGAGTACAATGGATTCAATTTGTTGATAGCTTTCAGGCGTCATGTAAACCTCACGATTAAACTTTGGCGCGGATATTACCACAATTAGAGTAGATTTTTGAAGCCAATTACATCATTAATCAACTATCAGTGTTACTTATCCGTGCCACGTAAAATGCGGGTTAACAGAGTGTTAATAAGTTGTGGTTTTTCGGCGTGAAGCCAATGCCCAGCATCCACAATTTTGGCCTGCGCATTCGGAAATTGCTTCATAATATTCGTTTGATGTTCGCTCGTAATATAATTGCTGTTCTGCCCCTTAATGAAGGTAATATCGCCAGTATACATTTCGCCTTCGAATGGCCAATCGCTCAACTTTGGGTAGTCTCTGACAATTAAGGGCAAATTGAAACGCCAATGCCAGTTTTTGTCATCATCTTGATACAAGCTTTTCAGCAAAAATGCGCGAGTACCAGGATCTTCTACATAGTCAGATAACTGTGCCATTGCATCTTTCCGCCCAGTTAACGAATCGAGCTTTACATTATTCAATCCATTTATGACATTATTGTGTCTTGCCTCATATTTAACTGGAGCAATATCCATGACCACTAATTTTTGAATTAATGTGGGTGACAGGCTTGCCGCGCGCATCGCTACTTTGCCGCCTAAAGAATGAGCAACAATATAAGCACATTTTATATTATGGGAAACAATAGTATCGATGACTTGTTGTGCCCATATATCAAAGTCGAATTTTTCGCTGCGTGGTGATTTCCCATGATCTGGAAGGTCGAGAGACAAAACATGGTGTGTTGTCTCAAAATGTCGACGTATCACAGATAAATTGTCACTGTTTCCAAACAAGCCGTGAATTAAAACGATACTAGCTTGTTCAGGAGAGGAAACGAGATGTTCCTCTCCATATGTTTGAGAAAAAAGCAATTCTGGCATGCTACTTTCTACATGTTCGGATAGTTCGGACCACCAGTACCTTCAGGTACAACCCAATTTATATTCTGATTCGGGTCCTTAATATCACATGTTTTACAATGCACGCAGTTTTGTCCGTTTATTTGCAATTGCTTTTCACCCGCATCATTCTCAATAATTTCATACACGCCAGCAGGGCAGTACCTTTGAGCGGGTTCGTCGTATTTCGGCAGGTTGACGGTAATTGGAATAGATGGATCTTTCAAAACCAAATGACACGGTTGGTCTTCTTCATGATTGGTATTGGATAAAAACACGGAAGATAATTTGTCGAAACTCAGCACACCATCTGGTTTTGGATAGCTTATTTTTACCGAATCAGCCGCTAATTTTAAACAAGCATGATCTGGTGTCGAATCACCGATATTGAAAGGGAGTTTTCCGCCAAAGAAGTTTTGGTCTAAAGTGTTATACGCACCACCTATAAAGTTGCCAAACTTATGAATAGCAGCGCCGAAATTTCTTGAACGATAAAGCTCATCGTAGAGCCAAGAATTTTTGAATGCTTCAGTGTACTCAACAGGATCTTTTATATCGCTTGTTTCAGCGGACAAAATATCGAATAAGGTTTCGGCAGCAATCAAACCAGACTTCATCGCAGTGTGGTTGCCTTTTATTTTAGAGAAGTTCAAGGTACCCGCATCACAACCAACAATCAGGCCGCCAGGAAAGGTCATTTTCGGTAGTGAATTAAAACCACCTTTAGCAATTGCTCTAGCGCCGTAAGTAACGCGTTTACCGTCTTTCAATGTTTCGGCGATAACAGGGTGATGCTTTAAGCGCTGAAATTCATCAAAAGGACTCAAATGTGGGTTTGAATAATTTAGGTCAACAATAAGCCCAACAAAGACTTGATTATTTTCTGCGTGATACAAGTAACTTCCGCCAGTTGCATCGTTCAATGGCCAACCTGCGGTGTGCACGACTAAACCTTCTTGGTGCTGCTCCGCTGGTATATCCCAGATCTCTTTAAACCCGATTGCATAGTGTTGCGGCGATACATCTTTATTCAGCTCAAATTTCTGCATTAGCTGTTTACCAAGATGTCCACGACAACCTTCGGCAAAAACAGTGTATTTTGCGGTCAACAGCATACCAGGCATGTAGCTGTCTTTCTGTTCACCACTTTCACTTAGACCCATATCACCGGTAATGACACCGCCAACACTGCCATCTTCATTATAATGAACGTTTGCAGCTGTAAAACCTGGGAACACTTCAACGCCCAAGCTTTCAGCCTGTTCGGCCATCCAGCGACACAGATTAGCCATACTCGTAATGTAGTTACCTGTGTTGTGCATTGTTTTTGGTGTCATGAAGTTGGGTAACTTGGTGGCACTTTGTTCATTATTTAACAAATAAATATGATCTTCAGTGACTTTAGTTGTTAATGGAGCGCCTAATTCTAGCCAATTTGGAAATAACTCATCGAGTGCCTTGGTCTCAAATACCGCACCAGAAAGAATATGTGCGCCAACTTCAGAGCCTTTTTCGAGCACACAAACATTCAATTCTTGGCCTTTCTCGTTAGCTAATTGCTTGAGTTTACAAGCGGTTGACAGTCCTGAAGGACCTGCACCAACTACGATAACATCAAACTCCATTACTTCTCTTTCCACGTGGATCTCCTAAACAACTCTTACCAGTTATAGTCAAACATTAATTAAACGAATATTACAGCTTGTCAAAACATTGTAAAATCTATTTACCATGTATTACCAATTTATTGTGAATACAGGTTGACGTTTACGTAAAGTGTAAGTAAATTTTGCGCCAACAATTTTGTATGACTGCTATATTTACGTGAAAGTGTAATTAAAGCGAATAGTATTTTTTTATCGAAAGCCCTAAATAGAGGTGATTATGAAAATTTTAGTACCGGTAAAACGGGCAATAGACTACAACGTAAAGGTACGAGTAAAACCTGATAATTCAGGTGTTGACCTTAATAATGTAAAAATGGCAATCAACCCTTTTTGTGAAATTGCCATTGAAGAAGCAATTCGTTTAAAAGAAAAGGGCGTTGCGACAGAAGTTGTTGTTGTTTCTATAGGTGACAAAACTTGCCAAGAACAAATTCGTACAGGTTTAGCCTTAGGCGCAGATCGCGGTATTCACATCGAAACAGAGGCTGGCGCGGTTATTGATTCTTTGCAAGTCGCTAAACTGCTTCAAAAAGTGGTTGAAGATGAGTCGCCAGAATTAGTCATTTTAGGTAAGCAATCCATCGATTCAGATAATAACCAAACTGGTCAAATGTTAGCTGCACTTACGGGTATGCCTCAGGGCACGTTCGCATCTGAAGTTGTGGTTGCAGACGGTACAGTAAACGTGACTCGTGAAATCGATGGCGGATTGCAAACTGTCAAGCTGCAATTGCCAGCGGTTGTTACAACTGACCTACGCTTGAATGAACCACGCTATGCTTCGTTACCTAACATTATGAAAGCAAAACGTAAACCGATTGACGTTAAACCAGTCGCCGACTTTGGCGTTGATATGACATCGAAGGTGACAATGTTAAAAGTAGAAGCACCAGCACAGCGTAGCGGTGGTATTAAGGTTGCGGATGTAGCTGAGTTAGTTGAAAAGTTAAAGAATGAAGCGAAGGTGATATCATGAGTGTACTAGTTTATGCAGAGCACGATAACAAATCCTTAAAAACAGAAACCAATAAATTAGTTCACGCTGCACTAGGTGCGTCGTCTGATGTCGTTGTTTTAGTCGCTGGTTCTGATTGCTCAGCGATTGCGGATGCAGCAGCAAAAATATCAGGTGTTTCGAAAGTTATTGTCGCTGACAATGCAGCTTATGAGCATCAAATGCCAGAAAACATTGCGGACTTAGTTGTCGAACTTGCGGCTGATTACACGCATGTGTTTGCAGCAGCAACAACGACTGGTAAAAACTTCATGCCACGCGTAGCAGCTTTGTTAGATGTTGCGCAAATTTCTGACATAATTAAAGTTGAATCTGAAGACACATTTGTACGTCCAATTTATGCAGGAAACGCAATCGCTACTGTGCAATCTTCAGATTCTAAAAAGATTGTTACTGTTCGAGCTGCTTCTTTCGATGCGGCTGCGAATGACGGAAGTGCATCAGTTGAAGCATTAGATACAGTAAAGACTTCAGAGAAATCGAGTTTTGTCTCCGCAGAACTTACTAAGTCAGAGCGTCCTGAGTTGACTGCTGCTGAGGTTATTATCTCGGGTGGTCGTGGAATGCAAAATGGCGAGAATTTCGCATTGTTAAATGGTATCGCCGATAAACTAGGTGCAGCTATTGGCGCCTCGCGAGCAGCTGTTGATGCTGGGTTTGTACCTAATGACATGCAAGTTGGCCAAACAGGTAAAATTGTTGCACCTCAACTTTACATAGCTGTGGGTATTTCTGGGGCCATTCAACATTTAGCTGGTATGAAAGATAGTAAAGTAATCGTCGCTATCAACAAAGACGAAGAAGCGCCTATCTTCTCAGTGGCTGATTATGGTCTTGTGGGGGATCTATTTGATATCCTTCCAGAATTAGAAGCTGCACTGTAACAAGCGCTAATGGATAGTTGATTATTCAACTAAAGCTAGTGTTTTTCTTAGTTAATCGAAGCCCTTGTGAACGATTGTTCACAAGGGCTTTTTATTGTCTGCCACTTTGTAAAAATTAGTGCTAAATTTTTGACATATCTTTTAACAATTTTTACCTATTGTAAAACAAGCTGAACAGAAGTAAGTTGGGTACAATGTTAAGTGTTGATTAATTTAATAATTTTACAGGACTTTATTAATGTCTAGCGGTTTCAAAAAGGCGGGGATCCCAGTTTTAATACTGATCGGCGCTATTGTGGTAATGGTTGTTCTTATTAGTATGAAAGAACAACCTGAGAAAGAAGAAGTTATTGAACGCGATTTTCTTGTCGATGCGAAGCCAATAGAACTCAAAAGTGTTGAATTTTTAGTCTATTCTCAAGGTTCTGTCCAAGCTAAAAATAAAACTATTTTAAGTAGCCAAGTTAGTGGTCGAGTAACAGCCATTTCTGACAAATTTGTTGAAGGTGGATTTTTCAAAAAAGGCGACGTGCTGGTTGAATTAGAAACTAATGATTATCAAACAGATTTATTATTAGCTGAAGCCGAATTAGCTCGGGCTCAAGCTTCCTTTGATGAAGAGAAAGCACGCGGAAAAGTTGCCGCAGAAGAATGGCGTTCTTTTAACAACGGAACTCCTCCAGAATTAGGCTTAAGAAAGCCTCAGCTGGCACGCGAAGAAGCATCAGTTCAGGCTGCAAAGGCGAATTTACAAAGAGCACAGCGCAACTTAGACAGAACTAAAATTCGAGCTCCTTATGATGGACTAGTGAAATCTCGAAATATCGATTTGGGTCAATTTATTACTCTTGGCTCTCAATTAGGTGAGGTCTATTCAACGGACGTAGCGGAAGTTCGATTACCATTAACCGATGATGATGTCGCGTTTTTGACTGACTTAAATACAGACACACCTCAAGTCACCTTAAGTGCAGAAGTTGCAGGCAAGACTATTAAGTGGCAAGGCCGGTTAGTGCGTGACGAAGCGGTTTTAGATAGCAAAAGTCGTGTCATATACGGCGTTGTAGAAGTTAAAGACCCTTACCAATTGCAGCTACAAAAACAAAAGAAAGGTATGGCATTGCGTTTTGGGCGTTTTGTTAACGCAACGATCACCGGCATTACTGCAGACAATATTGTCGTATTGCCGCGCAATGTGTTACGCCTAGACGGCACGATACTAACCGTAGATGATGATAAAAAAATAAGAATAAACTTTGTCACGGTGCAAAGAGCAGATGAAGATTTTGTTTATATAAGTGAAGGATTGGATCCACAAGAGCTAGTTGTTGTGAGTGCTTTACCTAATCCATATGAAGGCATGCCTGTTCGCTTTCTGGGTGACGAGGAACAAACACCGCCCTCTAAACCAGAATCTCGCACAGACGATAATGCTATTGAGGTTAAGTAATGGATAATCAATACCAAGAGGAACACATCGATACTGAAAAGGGAATTATTGCCTGGTTTGCTCGCAATAGTGTCGCTGCAAACTTACTCATGTTCATTATTATTCTTGGCGGTATTTTTGGTATTCTAACGATACAAAAACAAGTTTTCCCTCCCTTTGAAATCAACGTCATTTCGGTACAAGTTCCCTACTTAGGAGCAGCTCCTCAAGAAGTTGAGGAAGGTGTAATTTTAAAGCTAGAAGAAGCAATTAAAGATATTGAAGGTATTAAGAAGCTAACCTCAACAGCACGAGAAGGGCTGGGCTCGGTCTCAATTGAAGTTGAAGATGGTTACGATGTACAAACCGTATTAGATGAGGTGAAGGTTCAAGTTGATGCAATTCCCAGTTTTCCTGGAAATACCGAAAAACCGGTTGTTTACCGGATCAAGTTTCCTCAAGACGTACTTTGGGTTTCCGTTTATGGTCAAACAACAGAAAGAGAACTAAAGCAATATGCGCAGGGTATTCGTGACGATATCGCTAACTTAGCGGGGATCTCGAACGTTTCAATCGTGGGTTCACGAGATTATGAAATCTCGGTTGAAATATCGGAAAGCAAACTGCAAGAATATGATCTTACTTTCAATGAGTTGGTCACAGCAATACGTCAGTCTTCTATTGATTTACCAGGCGGCTCAATTCGCTCTGAAAATGGTGATATTCTGCTTCGTGCAAATGGCCAAGCATATAATGCTTGGGACTTTGCTAAGATTGTACTTCTCAGTCGTGAAGATGGTACCAGATTGCTTTTAGGCGATATTGCCACAATTAATGATGGCTTCGTTGAAGAAAGGCAATTTGCCTTATTTGATGGCAAACCTGCGATCAGCATTCGTGTGAGAGCTGTTGGCGATCAAAATGCGCTGGAGATATCAGAAGCAGTAAATAATTATTTAGATAAAAAGCGGAAAACAATGCCCGCAAGTATTAGTGCCGACATATGGGGTGATGGCTCTTTCTATTTAGCTGATCGTTTGAGCATGATGATAAAAAACATGGGAGCAGGGGCCAT
Organism: Glaciecola sp. MF2-115; assembly: GCF_047250385.1. Lineage (NCBI taxonomy): Bacteria > Pseudomonadati > Pseudomonadota > Gammaproteobacteria > Alteromonadales > Alteromonadaceae > Glaciecola > Glaciecola sp. MF2-115. The sequence goes on along the minus strand of NZ_JBLBVM010000047.1, from coordinate 2,387 downwards.
ACTTGTTTTCGTAGTTTTATCATTATTCCTTAGAGTTAAGTTGGCGTTTTGGGTGATTGTAGGATTACCAGTCTGCTTTTTGGGTACATTGATGTTCATGCCAGTTTCTCAGATTGATGTAACTATCAATTTGCTTAGTTTGTTTGGCTTTATTTTAGTGTTAGGCATCGTAGTCGATGATGCAATTATTATGGGCGAATCCGCCTATTCTGAGATAGACAAAAAAGGTCACAGTACCGAAGCTGTTATTCGGGGCGTGAAACGAGTCGCAATGCCAGCGACATTCGGAGTTCTTACCACTATTGCAGCTTTTTCTCCCATGTTGATGGTAAGTGGCACTTTTGGTGTTATCTGGAAGACAATTGGCCTTGTCGTTATCATGTGTTTAGTTTTCTCTCTCATTGAGTCAAAATTAATATTACCAGCGCACTTAGTTCACATGAAATTAAAACCATACGATCCAAGTAAAGCTAATTGGTTTCAGAAGTTCAGAGACTTTTTCAGTGTGGGTATTAAGGTCTTTATAGAGAAGAAGTACGTACCATTTTTGAAAAAGGCAGTAACGTACCGCTATACAACCCTAGCTAGTTTTATTGGAATATTGATTATTACGATAGGCTTATTTGCAAGTGGCTTAGTTCGTTGGCAATTCTTTCCTGATATTCCGTCTGATTTTATGCAAGCAAGCGTTGAGTTAGAGTCAGGCTCATCTATAGAGCAGCGAGACCAAGCGATAAATGCAATACTCGACGCTATGTACAAGATGGATGATCAAGTCATTGATGAAAATGGATACAGCGCTGTTAATCATGCGATTGCTTTTGACAGTGGGCTCTTAGGAGGCACTGTTTTTGTCGAATTAACCAAAGGTGAAACAAGAGATTTAACAGACGTCCAAATTCAAGATATTTGGCGTTCTTACTTACCCGAAATACCTGGTGTGAGAAACTTTAATATAGGAAGTGCTGGAGGTGGGCCGGGTGCTGGAAGTGGTTTAAGTTTTGAGTTTCGCTCAAATAATATTGAGCAATTAGAAAATATTTCAAAGGAATTGCGCAGCTACTTGAATGCTTACTCAGGTGTTACTGAGGTTAACGACTCTTTCAGTGGGGGCAGCGACGAAATTAAGCTAGCGTTGAAACCCGAAGCCGAATCTCTAGGCTTGTCATTGTCTCAGCTAGCTCAACAAGTTCGGTATGGTTTCTACGGTGCCGAAGCTCAACGCATTCAACGTGATGACCAAGAAATAAAGGTAATGGTTCGCTATCCAAAAGAAGAACGTAATTCCATTGGAAATTTGGAAACGATGCGAGTGCGAGCTCCCAGCGGTGATGATATTCCATTCAGTGAAGTGGCTGATATCGAACTAGGCAAAGGCTACGCGAACATTGTGAGAGTGGATGGCAGTCGCTCCGTGTCGGTTTCTGCAAAAGTAAACAAGGAACTCGTGGATACCCGTGATGTACTCATTGATGTGCAAACGAAAGTGATCCCCGAAATGTTAAAGCGCTATCCAGACGTTGAGTCAAGGCTGCAGGGGAACTCTAAAGATGAAGGTGATGCAATTCTTTCATTAGCTCAAGGCTTTATTTTTGCTTTGGTCGCAATCTACGCACTAATGGCGATACCACTAAGGTCATACTCGCAACCTATCATCATCATGTCTGTTATACCTTTTGGAATGGTAGGAGCAATAGTTGGTCACCTTGTTTTAGGTCAAGCTGTCAGTGTTCTATCTATATGCGGTATCATTGCGCTAGCTGGGGTCGTTGTGAATGACTCATTAATTATGGTCGATTTTGTCAATAGAGCTCGAGCGGAAGGTCGTACTTTAATTGAAGCTGTACTTAAATCTGGAAGTGAACGCTTTAGAGCAATCATACTGACATCTCTCACTACGTTTATGGGCTTAATGCCAATCGTTTTCGAACGCAGTTTACAAGCACAGGCGGTAATACCCATGGCAATTTCCTTGGCATTTGGTATTTTGTTCGCGACGGTCATTACACTGCTACTCATTCCTGCACTTTATATGATCTTAGATGACTTCAAAGGTATGTTTAAAAGGAAAGACAGAAGCATGATGGCAGAATAGAAAGCCTGAATTCGGAGTAGGTAGCCTCATAGCAGAGTATGAAGCTTAGGCGGACTAGGATTCATGATGGCACAGAAGGAAGCCTGATCGCGAAGTGATTCAGGTTTTCATGCCTTACGTAATTCCTTAATTAAAAAAATAAAAAAGCCATTTCTGAAGTGACCCCCAATAGTTGGACAATCCAATTACTGGGGGTCTTTTTATGTCCAAACATCACAAAGTATTTAAGTTAAAGCTAGCGAAATTAGCCCAAGAAGAGAGTTCAGTAGTCTTAGAGCGGAAGTTTGGGGTA
>NZ_JBLBVM010000046.1:0-138727 GCF_047250385.1 Glaciecola sp. MF2-115 | reverse complement strand
GCGCTCTTCTGGAGCGTTGTCGATTTGATCAAATGCTTGAGCGGAACCGCCGTAAGTCTTTGCTAGTACCGACGTGATTGCCGCTGTAAGAGTTGTTTTACCGTGGTCAACGTGGCCGATAGTACCAACGTTTACGTGTGGTTTATTACGTTCAAACTTCTGCTTTGCCATTTTCTTTATTTCCTAAGTTTATTATTCGTTCCAATATTGGAGTGAACTGAACTTCTATAGTTTAAATTAAAATTAAAATTGTTTACATACGGGTGTTGATTATTGCCGTAGCGACATTAGTCGGTGCTTCCGCATATTTATAAAATTCCATTGAGTATGACGCCCGACCTTGCGTTGCAGAACGCAAAGCGGTGGCATATCCAAACATCTCCGAAAGCGGTACTTTAGCACGCACAATCTTAATGCCTGCTACACCCTCTTCCATACCTTCAATCATCCCTCGACGGCGGTTTAGGTCTCCGACTACATCACCCATCCAATCTTCAGGAGTGGTTACTTCAACCTGCATAGTCGGTTCAAGCAACACAGGGTTGGCATCAGCCATCCCATTCTTGAAACCCATCGAAGCAGCAATTTTAAACGCCATTTCCGAAGAGTCAACATCGTGGTAAGAACCATCGAATAAGGTTACTTTGATGTCTAGTACAGGATAGCCTGCTAGTACACCATTTTGCATCTGTTCCTCGATGCCTTTATCAACTGCTGGAATGAACTCTTTTGGCACTGTGCCACCAACAATTGCGTTAACAAATTCGTATCCAGCGCCTTCTTCGTTTGGTTCAACTTTCAACCAAACATGACCATATTGGCCTTTACCACCAGATTGACGAACAAACTTACCTTCGACTTCAACAGCCTTGCGAATAGTTTCACGATAAGCAACTTGTGGATTACCCACGTTGCATTCCACGTTAAACTCTCGCTTCATACGATCAACAATGATATCTAAATGAAGTTCACCCATTCCAGATATGATTGTTTGACCAGACTCTTCGTCGGTTTTCACTTTAAATGATGGATCTTCAGCCGTTAATTTACTTAAGGCTATGGCCATTCTTTCCTGATCCGCTGTAGATTTTGGTTCTACCGCAATTGAAATAACAGGATCTGGGAAGTCCATCTTTTCAAGTGTAATAATGTTATTCGGATCACACAAGGTTTCACCTGTGGTCACGTCTTTCAGACCGATCGCAGCAGCAATATCACCAGCGCGAACTTCTTTCAATTCAGCCCTATCGTTCGCGTGCATTTGCACCATACGCCCGATACGCTCTTTTTTGCCTTTAATTGGGTTGTAAACTGCATCACCCGTTTTGATCACACCCGAATAGCAACGGAAGAATGTAAGCGTGCCCACGAATGGGTCAGTTGCTATTTTAAATGCTAAGGCAGCAAATGGTGCGTTATCATCAGCTTCTCTAGATGACTCAGTCTCATCTTTGTCATTCAGAATGCCTTTGATTGCTGGTACTTCTGTTGGCGCTGGCAAATATTCCACAACAGCATCAAGCACGGCTTGAACACCTTTGTTTTTAAATGCAGAGCCACAACAAGCTAAAACGATCTCATTGCTGAGTGTTCTGATACGCAAACCTTCTTTGATTTCAGCTTCGGTAAGCTCTTCGCCACCCAAGTATTTTTCCATCAAATCATCATTTGCTTCAGCTGCTGCTTCTATCATCTCGGTACGGTACTTTTCAGCCTTCTCGAGATATTCGGCTGGAATCTCTTCATAGTTGAAGGTAAGCCCTTTATCGGCTTCATTCCAATTAATCGACTTCATCTTAATAAGGTCAATTACGCCTTTGAATTCTTCTTCTGCGCCAATATTTAATTGGATTGGTACACAGTTAGCGCCCAAACGTTTACGAATCTGATTCACAACACGTTCGAAGTCTGCGCCTGCACGGTCCATCTTATTGACGAAAACCATACGGGGTACATGATATTTATCGGCTTGACGCCATACCGTTTCTGATTGCGGCTCAACCCCTGAGGAACCACAAAAAACAACTACCGCACCATCTAAAACACGCAAAGAACGTTCAACTTCAATCGTGAAGTCAACGTGTCCTGGCGTATCTATAATGTTGATACGGTGTTGATCAAACTGCTGCTGCATACCTGCCCAAAAGCAAGTAGTTGCAGCAGAAGTTATAGTAATGCCACGTTCCTGTTCTTGTTCCATCCAATCCATAGTGGCAGCGCCATCATGAACTTCGCCGATTTTATGTGAAATACCGGTATAGAATAAAACACGCTCAGTCGTTGTGGTTTTACCCGCATCAACATGCGCAACAATACCAATGTTACGGTAGCGTTCAATAGGTGTAGTACGTGGCATACTTCTCTCTTTTTCCGTAAAGTTCGAGTGATTAACTCAAGACTACCAACGGTAGTGAGCAAAGGCTTTGTTAGCTTCTGCCATGCGGTGAACGTCTTCACGTTTCTTAACCGCACTACCTTTGTTATCTTGTGCATCAATCATTTCAGCTGCTAAACGCTGTGCCATGGATTTCTCACCACGTTTACGTGCCGCATCAACCATCCAACGCATACCTAGCGCGTTACGACGAACTGGACGAACTTCTACTGGTACTTGGTACGTAGAACCACCAACACGACGAGATTTAACCTCGACCGTAGGGCGGATGTTCTCTAGTGCATCTTCAAACACTTCTAGATGTGGTTTGCCGGTTTTTTCAGCAACAATTTCAAGGGCACCGTAAACGATTTTTTCAGCGGTGGACTTCTTGCCGTCGAGCATTACGACATTCATGAACTTAGCAAGCAACTGTGATCCGAACTTAGGATCTGGTAGGATTTTTCGTTGACCTACAACTCTTCTTCTTGGCATCTTAATTCTCCGTGGAATTCAGGTATAACCCAAAACTCTAATTTAATAGTTTGGCCTTACTAACGGAGAACCGTTAAGACTTAGGCCTTTTTGCGCCGTATTTAGAACGGGCTTGTCTACGATCGTTTACACCAGCGCAATCCAAAGTACCGCGGACTGTGTGATAACGAACACCTGGTAAATCTTTTACACGACCACCGCGGATAAGTACCACGCTGTGCTCTTGTAAGTTGTGACCTTCACCACCAATGTATGAAGACACTTCAAAACCGTTTGTTAGGCGAACACGACATACTTTACGTAGTGCAGAGTTCGGCTTTTTAGGCGTAGTAGTATATACGCGAGTACATACACCACGACGTTGTGGGCATGCTTGTAAAGCAGCTACGTTCGATTTCTCGACCGGCTTTTTACGTGGCTTGCGCACTAACTGGTTAACTGTTGCCATTAACTAGCTCCTGATTAAAAATTAATTCCCAACAAATAAATTCGCTCTTGCGATTTACCGTTGAGTTCTATTGTAGGCATATTCCATAATTGAATACCAATTAATGAAATAGAGCCTACTGCTCGTTAGCCCAATGAGATCAACGTTTTTTGTCATATTTTAAAAACAAAAAACCGCAACTTCATTTTACCAAAACATGTGATTGGCAAAATTGGGTCGCGGAATGTTATAGATCAAAGGCCCTAATGTCAAGCGGGGAGCATGTTTTCACATACTCCCCGCTTCAATTTATAGACATTTTACTTTTGTCGTTTTACTCAGCGCTATCATCACCTGCATTGAGCAAGTCTGAAATTGCTTGTGCAGCTTCATCAGCAGCCATTGAAGGCTCGACTGGTTCAAGTTGCGCGGCAAACTGAGCAGCTTTTCTAGCAGCACGTTTTTGGTGATACGAGAAACCAGTACCAGCTGGGATCAAGCGACCAACAATAACGTTCTCTTTCAAGCCACGTAAATCATCTTCTTTACCTTGTACTGCAGCTTCCGTTAACACACGAGTTGTTTCTTGGAATGATGCAGCTGAAATGAATGATTCAGTCGACAATGAAGCTTTAGTAATACCTAGTAGCTGTGTTTCATAGCCAGCTGGGATCTTACCTTGTTTTTCCATTTCACGGTTAGCGATCTTAACTTGAGAAACCTCAACTTGCTCGCCTTCTAAGAACTGGGTATCACCAGGAGACGTAATCATACACTTACGTAACATTTGGCGAATAACAACTTCGATGTGCTTATCGTTAATTTTTACACCTTGTAAACGGTATACTTCTTGTACTTCGTTTACGATGTAATTAGAAACAGCACTGATGCCTCGTAAGCGCAAGATATCATGTGGAGACTCAGGTCCGTCAGCAATAACTTCACCTTTCTCTACAGATTCACCTTCATATACATTCAGGTTACGCCACTTAGGAATCATCTCTTCGTAATGATCTTGACCTTTTGGTGTGATTGTAAGACGCTTCTTACCTTTTGTTTCTTTACCGAAACCGATAACACCAGAAACTTCAGCAAGAATCGCAGGCTCTTTAGGCTTACGCGCTTCAAACAAGTCAGCAACACGTGGAAGACCACCGGTGATGTCTCGAGTTTTCGAACTTTCTTGAGGTATACGTGCTAACACGTCACCTTCTTTCGCCAATTTACCATCTGTTGCTTCAATAGTAGTGAAGCTTGGTAAACGTATTTCTTGAAGACCAAATTCTGGATTATCAAGAATAAGCTTAGGCTCTTTAGCGTTTGCTTTAGAAAGATCTTTAACAACGATACGAGTCAAACCAGTTAATTCGTCTTGTTGCATTTCTGTGTTTGAATCGTCAATGTCAGCGAAGCTGATCTTAGAATCACGCTCAGTCACGATTGGGTGACTATGCGGGTCCCAGTTAGCGACGATATCGCCAGAAGTAATCGAAGCACCATCATCAACACTCAACACAGCACCGTAAGGTACTCTATAACGCTCTTTCTCACGACCTTGGTCGTCGATAACCGTTAATTCAGTTGAACGTGAAATGATAACCACTTTCTTATCAGAGTTACGTACGAATTTCGCGTTAGAGAATTTCAATGTACCCGTTGTCTTAACTTGTACGTTGTTTTCTGCTGTTGCACGAGATGCCGCACCACCGATGTGGAATGTACGCATCGTTAACTGTGTACCTGGCTCACCGATTGACTGAGCGGCGATAACACCGACAGATTCACCAGAACCAACCATGTGGCCACGAGCTAGGTCACGACCATAACAGTTGGCACATACACCAAAGTCATTTTCGCAAGTGATAACCGAGCGAACCATAATTTGGTCTACTGAGTTACTTTCTAGCATGTCAACAAGTGCTTCATCGAGAAGAACGTTACGTTCAACCAATACTTCATCAGTACCTGGCTTCACAACGTCTTCAGCAACAACACGACCTAGAACACGTTCGCGTAGTGCTTCAACAACATCACCACCTTCGATTAACGGCGTCATTTTAACACCATCGAATGTGCCACAATCATCGTTATTGATAACCAAATCTTGTGCAACGTCAACTAGACGACGAGTTAGGTAACCCGAGTTAGCTGTTTTCAATGCCGTATCGGCCAAACCTTTACGAGCACCGTGAGTAGAGATAAAGTACTGAAGTACGTTTAGACCTTCACGGAAGTTAGCGGTAATTGGTGTTTCGATGATTGAACCATCTGGTTTAGCCATCAAGCCACGCATACCAGCCAACTGACGAATCTGAGCGGCACTACCACGAGCACCTGAGTCAGCCATCATGTAAACTGAGTTAAATGATGTTTGCTCTTCTTCTTCGCCGTTCTTATTAATAACGGTTTCAGTCTTCAAGTTATCCATCATCGCTTTCGCAACAGTTTCATTGGCAGTAGACCAAATATCGATAACTTTGTTGTAACGCTCACCGGCAGTTACTAGACCTGATTGGAACTGCTCTTGAATTTCGATCACTTCCGCTTCTGCAGCATCGATGATGTCTTTCTTCGCATCTGGAATAACCATGTCATCAATACCAACTGAAGCACCCGCGATCATCGCGTAGTGGAAACCGGTATACATGATTTGGTCAGCTGCGATTACAGTGTCCTTCAAACCAAGAGTACGGTAGCAAGTGTTCAACAATTGTGAAATTTGCTTCTTACCCATTGCTTGGTTGATGATTTCAAAAGGTAAACCTTTTGGAAGAGTCAAAGAGAAAATAGCACGACCAACAGTAGTGTCTGTCAGTGTTACTTTTTCAACTTTAGTACCGTCTTCTTGAACATCAAACTCAGTGATACGAACTTTAACGCGAGCGTGTAGCTCAGCGTTGCCTGTACGATACGCTTTTTCAGCTTCGTGCGGGCTAGTAAATACCATGTCTTCGCCTAAACCATTAACACGGTCACGCGTTAAGTAGTAAAGACCCAATACAACGTCCTGTGAAGGAACGATAATTGGCTCACCGTTTGCTGGTGAAAGAATGTTGTTAGTCGACATCATCAATGCACGAGACTCTAACTGAGCTTCGATAGTCAATGGTACGTGAACCGCCATTTGGTCACCATCGAAGTCGGCGTTATAGGCCGCACATACTAATGGGTGCAATTGAATAGCTTTACCTTCAATCAAGGTAGGTTCAAACGCTTGGATACCTAGTCTGTGAAGAGTAGGTGCACGGTTAAGTAATACTGGATGTTCACGAATTACTTCGTCAAGAACGTCCCATACTTCCGGTGCTTCACGTTCAACTAATTTCTTAGCTGCTTTAATTGTTGTTGCTAAACCACGGCCTTCAAGTTTGCCATAGATAAACGGCTTGAATAACTCAAGTGCCATTTTCTTAGGTAAACCACACTGGTGTAAACGCAATGTAGGACCAACAGTAATTACAGAACGACCAGAGTAGTCAACACGCTTACCAAGTAAGTTTTGACGGAAACGACCTTGCTTACCTTTAATCATGTCAGCAAGTGATTTCAATGGACGCTTGTTAGAACCAGTAATAGCGCGACCACGACGACCATTATCAAGAAGAGCATCTACCGCTTCTTGAAGCATACGTTTTTCGTTACGTACTATGATGTCTGGTGCAGCAAGGTCTAGAAGACGCTTCAAACGGTTGTTACGGTTAATTACACGACGATATAAATCGTTCAAATCTGAAGTCGCGAAACGACCGCCATCTAGTGGTACTAGAGGACGTAATTCAGGTGGTAATACCGGCAATACTGTTAGGATCATCCACTCTGGCTTGTTACCAGACTGCTGGAAAGATTCTAACAATTTCAAACGCTTAGTAATTTTCTTACGCTTAGTCTCAGAGTTTATTGAAGGTAGTTCTTCACGCATGGCAGCAACATCTGCTTCAACGTCAAGTTGCTTAAGAAGTTCGAAAACTGCTTCTGCACCCATCTTCGCTTCAAACTCATCACCATGCTCTTCCAAAGAATCTAAATATTCTTCTTCAGTTAATAGTTGTCTTGCTTCAAGCTCTGTATAACCAGCTTCGGTTACTACGTATGATTCGAAATAAAGTACTCTTTCGATATCACGTAGTGTCATGTCCAACATCAATCCGATTCTTGACGGTAATGATTTTAGGAACCAAATGTGGGCAACTGGGCTTGCCAATTCGATGTGACCCATGCGCTCACGACGCACTTTAGTTAGGGTAACTTCAACACCACATTTTTCACAGATAACACCACGGTGCTTCAAACGCTTATATTTACCACATAAGCATTCGTAGTCTTTTACTGGACCGAATATACGTGCACAGAAAAGACCATCACGCTCAGGCTTGAACGTACGATAGTTTATCGTTTCAGGCTTTTTAACTTCACCAAAAGACCATGATCGAATCATGTCCGGTGAAGCAAGACCGATTTTGATATTATCGAATTCTTCGGTCTTGTTTTGTTGTTTAATAAACTTTAGTAAGTCTTTCACATTCCTCTCCCAACGGAGTCATTGTCACGACCCTGAATTCACCACAGTGAAAACAGGGCCAACCTGTTTTAGCTCTATCGATTTGCTGTCTGTTCTTCAAGCTCGATGTTGATACCCAATGAACGGATTTCTTTCAACAATACGTTGAACGATTCTGGCATGCCAGGCTCCATTCTATGGTCACCGTCTACGATGTTCTTATACATCTTAGTACGGCCGTTAACATCATCTGACTTAACAGTTAGCATCTCTTGCAAGGTATACGCAGCACCGTATGCTTCTAGTGCCCACACTTCCATCTCACCGAAGCGTTGACCACCGAATTGTGCTTTACCACCAAGTGGTTGTTGCGTAACCAAACTGTAAGAACCAGTAGAACGTGCATGCATCTTGTCATCAACCAAGTGGTTAAGTTTCAGCATGTACATGTAACCTACGGTAACAGGACGCTCGAAAGCTCTACCTGTGCGACCATCAAACAAAGTAATTTGGCCACTTTCAGGAATGTCTGCTAGTTTCAGCATTTCTTTGATTTCTGACTCACGTGCACCGTCGAATACCGGAGTAGCGACTGGAACACCTTTACGTAAGTTATTTGCCAAACGTGTTATTTCGTCATCAGAGAATGTATCGAGATCAACTTCTTGATGAGATTCACCAAGGTCATATATCTCTTTCAAGAAGCTACGCAATTTAGCCATTTCTTCTTGCTCTTTGATCATGCGGTCAATTTTCACACCTAAGCCATGGGCAGCCATACCTAAGTGAGTTTCAAGAATCTGACCGATGTTCATACGTGACGGTACACCCAATGGGTTTAACACGATGTCTACCGGCGTACCGTTTCCATCGTATGGCATATCTTCAACAGGTTGAATTGCTGAGATAACACCTTTGTTACCGTGACGACCAGCCATTTTATCACCTGGCTGAATATGACGTTTAACTGCAAGATAAACCTTAACGATTTTTAACACACCTGGTGCTAAGTCATCGCCTTGAGTGATCTTACGGCGTTTGTTTTCAAATTTCTTATCGAAGTCATTCTTCACTTCATCATGTTGCTGTGCACTTTGATCAAGCTCAGCTTGCGCATCTTCACTCTTCAGTGTGATGTCGAACCATTTTTCACGTGGCATGCTGTCTAATTTAGCTTGGTCAATACCAGACTTAAGTAATAAGTTCTGAGTACGAGCAAAGATACCGTCGGCTAGAATACCAAATTCATCACCTAGGTCTTTCTTCACTTGACGCAACTGCATATCTTCGATTTCTAACGCGCGCTTGTCTTTTTCAACACCATCGCGTGTAAACACCTGAACATCAATAACCGTACCACGAACGCTGTTAGGCACACGTAATGAAGTATCTTTAACGTCAGACGCTTTCTCACCAAAGATTGCTCGTAAAAGTTTCTCTTCTGGCGTAAGTTGAGTTTCACCTTTAGGTGTTACTTTACCTACTAGAATGTCGCCACCTTTCACTTCAGCACCGATATATACAACACCTGATTCATCAAGCTTGCCTAACGCAGATTCACCTACGTTTGGAATATCAGAACTGATTTCTTCTGGACCTAACTTAGTATCACGAGCGATACAGCTAAGTTCCTGAATGTGAATAGTTGTGAAACGATCTTCTTCTGCTACACGCTCAGAAATAAGAATTGAATCTTCGAAGTTATAACCATTCCAAGGCATGAATGCGATGCGCATGTTTTGGCCTAGAGCCAAATCACCTAAGTCAGTTGACGGACCGTCGGCCAGTACGTCACCAGTAACTATAGGGTCACCTACATTACAAGTTGGTTTTTGGTTAATACATGTATTTTGGTTTGAACGTGTGTACTTAGTTAAGTTGTAGATATCAATACCAGCTTCACCGGCTGTCATTTCTTCTTCATTAACTTTAACTACGATACGGCTCGCATCAACATAGTCGATAGTTCCGCCACGTTTAGCCACAACTGTTACACCAGAATCAACAGCAACCGTCTTCTCCATACCTGTTCCAACTAATGGCTTATCTGCCTTCAGTGTCGGTACAGCTTGACGTTGCATGTTCGATCCCATCAATGCACGGTTTGCATCATCGTGTTCTAGGAACGGGATAATACTTGCTGCGATTGATACGATTTGTTGTGGTGACACATCCATGTAGGTTATGTCATCTTTTTGCATTAGTGTGGTTTCACCACGGTGACGACAAGGGATCAAGTCTTCAACCAATGCATTTTTATCATCTAGAAGTACGTTTGCTTGTGCAATCGCAAATTGACCTTCTTCAATCGCTGATAAGTAATCGATGTCATCAGTAACAACACCATCTACAATGCGACGATATGGGGTTTCTAAGAAACCGAAGTCATTTGTTCTTGCGAAGCTAGCTAGAGAGTTAATCAAACCAATGTTTGGTCCCTCTGGCGTTTCGATTGGACATACACGACCATAGTGAGTCGGGTGTACATCTCGTACTTCAAAGCCTGCTCTTTCACGCGTAAGACCACCCGGACCTAATGCAGAAATACGACGTTTGTGCGTTACTTCTGATAGCGGGTTGTTCTGATCCATAAACTGAGACAATTGGCTTGAACCAAAGAACTCTTTTACAGCAGCAGAAATAGGCTTAGCATTAATCAAATCTTGCGGCATGATGGCATCTAAATCGCCAAGGCTTAAACGTTCTTTAACAGCACGTTCAACTCGTACCAAACCAACACGGAATTGGTTTTCTGCCATTTCACCAACAGAACGGATACGACGGTTACCTAAGTGATCGATATCATCAACTTCATCTTTACCGTCACGAATAGTGATAAGTTGCTTCATTACCGCAACAATATCTTCTTTCGCAAGTGTGCCAGAACCAGTGAGTTCTTCACGGCCTAAGCGACGGTTAAACTTCATTCTACCTACAGCAGATAAATCGTATCTGTCTTCAGAGAAGAATAAGTTATCAAACAAGGTTTCTGCGGCGTCTTTAGTTGGTGGCTCACCAGGACGCATCATGCGGTAGATTTCTACAAGCGCTTCTAATTTATTAGTGCTTCCATCAATCTTAATTGTATCTGAAATATAAGAACCGTGATCAAGCTCGTTGATATACAAAGTTTCAAATTCAGTTACACCAAGTTCGCGCAATTCGAGTAAGTTTTCTAATGTCACTTCATCGTTTGCGTTAACTACCACTTCACCAGTTTCTTCGTTAACGAAAGTCTTAGCATAAATTTTGCCAAGTAAGTATTCAGCTGGAACTTCCAACTCAGTAACTTTTGCTTTCTCTAACGCGCGAGTATGGCGAGCAGATACTCTTCGACCTGTTTCTACGATCACTTCACCTTTGCCATCCATGATGTCAAATTGTGCAGTTTCACCACGTAAACGATCAGGAACAACGTCCATCATCAGTTTATCTTTGTCTATACGAACAATGGTTTTGTCGAAGAATAAATCGAGGATTTCTTCAGTGCTCATTTCTAAGGCACGAAGGATTATTGTCGCTGGTAATTTTCTACGACGGTCGATTCGAACAAATAAATTATCTTTCGGATCGAACTCGAAATCCAACCATGAACCACGGTATGGAATAACGCGCGCATTATAAAGTACTTTACCAGACGAGTGAGTTTTGCCCTTATCATGATCAAAGAAAACACCCGGTGAACGATGCAACTGAGACACGATTACACGCTCAGTACCATTGATCACAAACGTACCGTTTTCAGTCATCAGTGGGATTTCACCCATATATACTTCTTGTTCTTTGATGTCTTTAACTGTACCCGGAGCTGCTTCTTTATCAAACAAGACAAGACGCAGCTTGACTCGTAAAGGAGCTGAATAAGTTACACCACGAATTTGACATTCTTTCACGTCAAAAACGGGCTCGCCTAAGCGATATGCTACATACTGTAACTCACTGTTACCGCTGTAGCTTTTTATTGGAAACACAGAGCGGAATGCCGCTTCTAAGCCATATTGACCATCAGGATCTTGGTCAATGAACTTCTTAAATGAGTCCAGTTGGATTGAAAGGAGGTATGGAATTTCCAATACCTGGGGGCGCTTGCCAAAATCCTTACGGATACGTTTCTTTTCACTATTAGAGTAAACCATGGGTTCCTCAGCCGACTGATTTTAGACCCAACCTGCTACACGCACAGCTTTTTTGTGTAACAAACATCCAGTACCCTTTTAGTAGGGCATTAACCTAAGCATACATTATTAAAAGCTAGAAAGCTTTTTAATGAAAACAAAAACTTAAGGTTGAACACCAACGCATATTTGGATAGCAAACAAAGGGTGAAATATTGCATATCCTACAGCGCAAAAAGGCAGGTGATTAAAAATCACCTGCCTGAGCCTGTTAAGGCCAGTAATTAGAAATACTAATTACTTAACTTCTACTTCAGCACCAGCTTCTTGTAGTGCTTTTTGCAATTCTTCAGCTTCGCCTTTCGACACGCCTTCTTTAATTGCTTTAGGTGCAGATTCAACTACGTCTTTAGCTTCTTTCAAGCCAAGACCAGTTGCGCCGCGTACTGCTTTGATAACAGCAACTTTGTTAGCACCGAATGAAGTAAGAACTACGTCAAATTCAGTTTTCTCTTCAACAGCTTCTGCTGCTGCAGCTGGACCAGCTACTGCTACTGCTGCTGCTGCAGATACGTTGAATTTTTCTTCTGCCGCTTCGATCAGTTCTACCAATTCCATAACTGGCATTTCTGCGATTGCGTTTAAAATATCATCTTTGGTTAGAGCCATTTCTCTAAACTCCTGGGTTTAATGTTAAAAATTTATAATGCCAAAAAAGAAAATTATTTTTCTTCTTTGATCGCCGCCAATACACGCACAAACTTGCCAGGCACTTCGTTGATAGTACGAACGAATTTCTCGGCAGGTGCTTTGAAGGTTGCAAGTAATCTTGCAAGTGCTTCGTCGCGGGTCGGTAGTGAAGCTACTGCGTCCAACTTATCTGGACCTAGTAGACCGCTACCAATTGACAATGCTGTTACTACTAACTTGTCGTTCTTTTTAGAGAAGTCTTTGAACAAGCGCGCTGCGCCGCCCGGTGCTTCAATAGAAAAACCATAAATTAGAGGACCAACTAAGGCACTGTCGATGTCAGCAAATTTACTTTCTGCCAATCCACGTTTAGCTAGAGTATTACGCACAACCTTAAGGTATACGCCTTGCTCACGAGCTTGTATGCGGAGGTCAGTAAGTTCATGAACTTCCATCCCACGGTATTCAGCGACGGCAACGGATAGAGCGCGAGAAGCAACTTCTTCAATTTCAGCTACGATCTCTTTTTTTGCTGCTAAGCCTAATGCCACTGAGTTCACCTTCTTAAAATCTGAATTGAGCTAGAGCCTTTCGGCCTTCACTTTCTTCAGTGTTTACAGATTGATACTCGATATACTGGATGAAAACATCTGAAGCATATCTCGTACCGCTCTACGGTGTTCATTCCCAGAGAGTCTGAGTTGAAACCACCGTCTGCGCAGGTAGTATTAAGCTATGGCATTCGCTTCTTTCGAAGTGTGTGAAAGTTCTCTTACCTCTTTCACTGCCCAGCGCCTGCGGTCTTGGACGGGAGTTGACTTACGCTTTTGGCGTAAACAACTCCAACCCACAACCTTTCAGAGAGAAGTTAATTAAGCTCTTTGACTCAATGAACTCTGGTCAAGTACTACACCAGCGCCCATAGTTGTGCTTAAACTAACTTTTGCTATATATGTACCCTTAGCTGAAGAAGGCTTCGCTTTCTTCAATGCTTCTAGCAATGCTTCAAGGTTCTCTTGAATTTGGTTTGCTTCAAAAGCAATTTTACCAATGCTAGCGTGGATAATACCGTTCTTATCGTTACGGTATCTAACCTGACCCGCTTTAGCGTTCTTAACCGCTGTAGCAACGTCTGGAGTAACCGTACCCGTTTTAGGGTTAGGCATAAGACCACGTGGACCAAGGATTTGACCTAGTGTACCAACAACACGCATTGCGTCTGGGCTAGCAACTACTACGTCGAAATTCATTTCGCCTTTCTTCACTAATTCAGCAAGGTCTTCCATACCAACGATGTCAGCACCAGCTTCTTTAGCAGCTTCAGCGTTTGCACCTTGAGTAAATACAGCTACGCGAACTTCTTTACCAGTACCGTTAGGTAGTACAGTTGCACCACGAACGTTTTGGTCAGATTTACGTGCATCGATACCCAAGTTAATTGCTACGTCAACGCTCTCAGCGAACTTAACTGTTGCAAGTTCCTTAAGTAACGCTACCGCTTCATTAATTTCGTATTCTTTACTTGCGTCAACTTTCTCAGCGATGTTGCGCATTCTTTTAGATAATTTAGCCATTCGATTAACCCTCTACTACCAAGCCCATGCTACGAGCAGAACCCGCGATGGTGTTTACCGCAGCGTCTAAACTAGCCGCTGTAAGATCTGGTTCTTTTGTTTTTGCAATCTCTTCAAGCTGAGCGCGGGTAACTTTACCTACTTTCTCAGTGTTAGGACGGCCAGAACCTTTCTTAAGGCCCGCTGCTTTCAACAATAGGAAAGCTGCTGGAGGAGTTTTTGTTACGAATGTAAAAGAGCGATCTTCATATACAGTAATTTCTACTGGTACTGGAGCGCCTTTTTCAAGAGATTCTGTTTTTGCATTAAATGCTTTACAGAATTCCATGATATTTACACCATGTTGACCTAGTGCAGGACCAACTGGAGGACTAGGGTTTGCAGCACCTGCCGCAACTTGTAGCTTAATTAAGCCAGTGACTTTCTTCGCCATTATATTTACTCTCTATTAGTGGGTATAACGCCTTGAAGATACAGAGAATATCTTCTCAAACGGCTTCCCGATGCATAAAAAAGGGCGCAAAGTATAGGCTTTTACTGCATTAAAAACAAGCCTTAATTCAAGTTTATTTCAATTTAGCCGAAATACCCAAAACCGCCCAATCATGTATAAAAAAATCCAGCTTGCAGGCCGGATTTTTGAATCTTACGTTTTTTGAAAAGTGATGTAGGCTTAGCCTTTTTCCACTTGTCCAAATTCTAACTCTACCGGCGTTGAACGACCGAAGATTAGTACTGAAACTTTTAAGCGGCTCTTTTCGTAATCGACTTCTTCGACAACACCGTTGAAGTCTGCGAAAGGACCGTCGGTAACACGAACAACTTCGCCCGGTTCGAACAATGTCTTCGGCTTAGGTTTATCGACACCTTCTTCTAGGCGATTAAGAATTGCATCAGCTTCTCTTTGCGTGATTGGCATTGGTCGATCAGAAGTACCACCAATGAAACCTAAAACGCGAGGAATGCTTTTCACTAAATGCCATGAGTCTTCGTTCATTTCCATTTCAACTAGTACATAGCCTGGGAAGAACTTACGCTCAGATTTGCGTTTTTGACCAGCGCGCATCTCAACCACTTCTTCAGTCGGTACTAGGATTTCACCGAAGTAGTCTTCCATGCCATGCATCTTAATGTATTCTAGTAATGTCTTTTTAACACGACCTTCATACTGTGAGAATGCTTGAACTACATACCATTTCTTGTCAGACATGATTACACTCCGATGTTAGTGATTAAGCCAATTACCCAGACTAATATCATATCAATAAAATACAACATTATACCAACAACCGCTGTAGCTAAAAGAATGATAAGAGTCATGCGATTTGCTTCGCTGCGACTTGGCCAAATGACCTTGCGAACTTCAGTACGCGCATCTTTTGCGAAAATAAAGAAATCGCTTCCTTTTTGCGTTGTAGCAGCAATGCCTAACGACACAACAACGATCCCAACAGCAGCAAGCGCTCTGTATAGAACCGAAATTTCTTCGTATGCACTATATGCGTAAACTAAACCACCTAAAAGGGCGATTACTATAATCCATTTCACTAAGTCTAACGGGTTAGACGCGTTTTCTGCCTTATCACTCATCAGTGTTACCCTAAGCTAGCTTCACCAAAATATGGCGAGCTATTAATTAATTCTTTACGCCGGACCAAGCCACTAAAAAGTGGCAGGGGTGGAGGGACTCGAACCCCCAGCCATCGGTTTTGGAGACCGCTGTTCTACCAATTGGAACTACACCCCTAAATCCGTACGATACATTTTACAGTTACATTTCCCTTGTGATGTTGTGTTCTTGGAAGGAAGTCATCAGCGTCATAAGGGAGGGAGGCGTATTATACTCATGCAAGCAAGTTATACAAGTACCTTACACAGCTTAGTTACACAATGTATGAAATTACTGCGCTTGATTTGCGAATTGTTTATAGAAAGATTCAGCTTTTGCTCGAAATATAAACCACAACGACAAGCTAATTGATATCGAATCAGGCTACTTTGTGAAGTGATTTTAAGCTGAATCAAACAGGCATCGAAGTTAAGTGCTCTACCGTCGATAACAGTTTCATTTTATCAATTGGCTTTGAAATAAAGTCGTTCATACCGGCTTCCAAGCACGCTGCTCTATCTTCTGCAAAAGCATTTGCAGTTAATGCTACAATCGGCGTTTTAAGTTTATATTGATTACGAAGCTGTCGTGTAGCTGATAAGCCATCAAGGACAGGCATTTGCAGATCCATTAAAATAAGATCGAAGTCTTGTACTAAACAAGCACTAATCGCTTTTTCTCCATTGAAAACCAACGATACCTCATAACCCTCGTTTTCAAGCATTGACTTAACAACCTCAGCATTAATCTCGTTGTCTTCAACTACTAAGATGTGTTTTGATTGATTGGAATTTTTGTTGTTATTTAACGAGTTTTGCTCAACGAGGTTTTGAAGCTCAACTAAATCCCTTTCGACAGCGTGGCGGTCTATCGGTTTAGCATGTGTGCGCCAAATGGCATTTCTAACTTCATCAGAGCATTCAAGGTGCTCTAAGACTGCTGACACTAATAGTATATATGGCATGTGTTTAAGATTTGCATCTAACATTGCTTCGATCGTTTCAACACCATCCATATTTGGGATTGAGAGATCCATGATCACTAAATCGAACTGCTCAGGCTTGTCCGATAAAAAGTCATGTGCGGATTCATAAGCCTTCGCCTTTAATCCTTGAAGTTTGACTAAATGCTCAAAGTATTCGCGACTCGTTTGCAGATCATCGACGATGGCGCAGTTGAGCATGACATTTGACTGCACAACTAAGCTTCGCTTGTCTATCCGAATGGGGACACTAAAAGTAAAGGTACTGCCGACTCCAACGTCTGACTCGACAAACAATGCTCCATTCATCAAATCAGCTAACTTTTTAGAAATACTTAGGCCTAAACCTGTTCCACCATAAAGGCGAGTCGTCGTTTGATCTGCTTGTTCAAATTTATTAAAAATAGTTTGTTGATCTTCTTTACGAATACCGACTCCAGTATCTTTAATATCAAACGAAAGGTGAGCTTGCTGATTCTTTACTCTCATGCTCACATGCAGCGAAATTTGGCCTTTTTCCGTAAACTTAATAGCATTACTAATTAAATTATGAAGAACTTGGCTAATACGCAATCGATCGCCAATGACTGTGTATGCAAGATCTGTATCCTTCCTATAAACAAATTCTAGCCCTTTCTGCCTGCAATAAATCGAATGCAAGGAACATACGTCATCGATGAGTTGGTACAAATCAAAGGATATGTTTTCAATCTTTAATTTACCCGCCTCAATTTTTGATAAATCCAAAACATCATTGATTAAAACTAATAATTGACTGCCTGCATTTTTCGCTTTTTTTAAGTAAGCGTTGCTTTTGCTTGGGTTATCAATGGCCAGCTCAATCATACCAAATAAACCATTCATGGGAGTCCTGAGCTCATGACTCATACTAGCTAAAAATTCAGATTTTGCCTTACTCGCCTCTAAGGCCTTATTCTCCTCTTCTTTAGCTCTTAATAATGCATCATCGAGACTGACGATCGTTGAGGTGATTTTCTGCTCCATCGGCCTAAAAATCAAAAAAGCTTCCAACATCAGGAGTATAAGCGTGAGCATCCATAGGCCTAATTCCAGATTTTTGACAAACGACACTTTATTTTTCGCGTCAATTTCAAACTCTTGAACTATCTCATCTAAGAGTTTCAGTATTGCCTCTGTTTGTATTGTAGAGAATTCAACTGGAACATTGTTGCACGACGGTGCATTTGCAAACAAACGAGCAACATTAATAAAAGATCTGCTCTCTGCATCAACGTTTTTCGGCCCAAAATACATCGAATTTAGGGTGCCTGAAAGAGTAGGTAATGCCGTCAAAAACTGGTGATTACTTTCGAATTTGTCTATGTTCTCAATTAAATGCTCAGTGAACTCTGATTGCGATGCATTGCACTTCGATATCCTTTGAACAAATAGTGCAATTCGCTGAGACAACATACGCTGCTGGCCGGCGATGTTAATTACTTGTGCATCGTTGTCCTGAACCTTAAGTGTATAGCGCATCGATAAAGATGATGCAGAGACGACGATTGCTATGAGAAGCAATGCAGTTATATATCGAAGTTTAATAGACACGAAAATTCACTTTCCTCTTATATGAGTATACAAAAGTCGAAACATCGGTTTGTTAGCACTCATTCAGGGTATGCTTTTAGGTAAGGCTACACCAAAAAATCGAGAGCAACAAACACTGACGTATTAAGTGAGTGACTAGTTTGGAAACGCTTGTTTGCACCTTGTTTGTAATTGAGATAAACAATTGCATAAAGTACAGGACTACAAAAGTTTCCCCAAAAAAAGTTTATATGAGGATGCGGTAAAGAATATCGAGAGCTGTAGCAAGGCAATAGAATCGCTACATCCAGACTAAGCTCTCATAACAAGCTTAACTAATAAGAATATTTCTTTATTAAGTCTTCATAAACCGGGCTCGCTTTTACCCGTTTTAGCTCTGCGTTAAAGGCTGCCAATTGCTCGGGTGTAATACTTTTTTGGCTAAACATAACATAGGCATTACCGGTTTCTATCGAGATACCTTGGGCGATAATGTAATCTGATAAAGCTTTGCGTCGTAACAATGAAGCGCCGACAAAACTATCTTCTAAAAAGCCATCAATATCACCATCCATTAAACGCGCAACGTTGAGTTCTCCCATAATGGCATTGACAAACATTTTTGAAGTATCTGGGTCGTCAACAAGGCTTGCGACCTCGTCACCATAAAGATATTCAGCAACTACACCGACTTTTCCACCATTTTTTACAAATTCAGTGAGCGTATCGTAATCAAATTCTTCTTGCTCGCCATTTCGTATATACAAAGCAAACTCTTCCATTCGATAGGGGTCACTGAAAAACGCGAATTCCTCTCTTGCTGGGGTTTTTGACGCTCCCAACAGAACATCAATATCTCCATCTTTGAGTGATCCGAGTAAATCAATCCAAGTACCTTGTTCATAGTTGATTTCGCAACCCATTCGGTTAGCAACCAAAGTGACTAGTTCAATATCCAATCCAGCGACACGCCCGCCTACATCAGCATATTGGTAAGGTTCCCAAGCATCAAACCCCAAACGCAGAGTACAGTTATTAATTATGGGTTCGGAAACTGCAACTTCTTTCGCAGCAGGTAGGTTATTTTTCGTATTGTTTTGCTCGTCCTCAGCTTGTTCAGGTTGAGGACTGCAAGCAGCCAGTAAAAAGATGATAAGCAAGTAGCTAATTTTCATATGTCATTCCTTAAACTTTTCTTAAAGTATAAGATAGAATATGGATTTAGCTAATTTGTCAGTTTGTAGGCTTCAGGTAGGGGCTAGCTGGACATAGCCAAGCCAGACAACTTCACGCCTCGTTCACCTACATGGGCATCGTATCCAGTGCGCCCTTTTGCATAGCTTAATGACAAAATAAACTCATGGGCTTCAGCTTGTTTCGCCGCGTTAATCATATCCTCGTCAGTCGCGTCAGTTCGACCATAAATGATATTGTCGCGCACGCTACGATGCATCAATGATGTGTCTTGTGTCACCATGCTAATATGACTGCGCAAACTCTCTTGAGCAACATCTGTGATGTCCTGTCCATCGATCACAATCAGCGCTGAATTACTTACCATGAGCTCAGCCATTTTGTTGAACCTTAGCGCCGTCATATAGCAGCTTTAGTGTCTGATAAGGTCCAGATACAAAAACGTCTCCCTCTTTGAGGCCTTCGCTAATAACCTGTAGTTCGTAATTTGCTTCCCCTAAAGAAACTTCTTGTTGCGTGACGACGCCATTATCAACAATAAAAATAATTCCTTTCTCTTCATTAAGTCCACTATTGTAAACAATTGACTGAATCGGAATGGTTAACTGCTTGTCATATCTCTGATAAGTAATTTCCGCTCGTAAAGTCATGTCTGACTTAGTATCTTCCACACTATCAAGTAAGGTCGCTGTTACCTTGTATTTCAAGGGCTCATTTGCGATTGTAAGGAATATGTGAGGGCTAACTTTTTACTGCTCTACATAATCAAAAGCAATAATATACGCACTAAGCGTACTGGCTTCTCCAAGAAACCTCGACTTCAATCCCAAAAAAGGACGTATTAGATAGGTGAAGGGAACAGAAATCTGTCAGTGAAGAGTTTATAACTGACTGGTCAATAAAAAAGGTTTGTTGTCATTTGACAACAAGCCTTCTTATTACTATTGGTAGTATGGTTTACTTTGTTTTTCTAGCCAATCGAACACCCGCAAAGCCCAAGCCCATTAACAACAAAACGCCAGGAGCAGGAATATCGTTAGGAAAAACTTCCGCTGCAGTGCCTACAACACCTACAGTGAAACCATTCCAGTTTTCATTGCTTAGGCTTCTCCAAGTAACGGTATCAAACGCTCCTTTGAATTGAAGCGTTCCATGAGGTTCGCCGGTTCCGAGTAATCGATATTCCAACACACCGTTGCCAACATCGACTGTTTCTTTAAATGAAGTACCTGACCCCCAATAGCCAGAACTATTTCCATCCACACCGCCTACGCTCAAAATATCAAAATCTTGATCAAAGGCATAACCGTTACCGTTCAGGCTTACGTAAGAAAAAACGGGATTAGCGATTGCTTCAGAAAACACTAGAGTTTGATTACCGGCGTATCTAAGAGCGATAATATCAGTACCTGTAGGTATATTATCCACCTCTGCACTAGTGTATGGAGAATTAGCAGCGTTTCTGCCCGAGCGTGCATTTTGCCAGTAATCCGTTCCTCCTGAAGATTGATAGAAAGAGATCCCGTTGGCATTTGTATAGGTCACGTTAATAACACTAGTATTCGTTGTAATCGTACCGCTACTTTCAAACCCTGTTGAAGGATCTGTGTCTGAACCAAGCCAATCGGTCCAAAAAATTTCAGCTGCACCAACGTTTGCACAGCCAGTAATCAACACAAAAGTCGATAAAACCCTCGATAACTTGTACTTCATATATATTTCCTTATAAAACTCAATTAATTATGTTTTTAGTTGTTGAATTTGACAATCATTGGAGTTTTATGCAGGTATTACGCCAAACCGTAAAGCATTGAATATTATAACTTTTTAAGCAAGTTGTCGGATTAAATAAGTATTACTGTAAAAAAAACTGACAAATTAGCTGTTTTTTTTGAGAAATTTTTTACATAAAAGAGTTGGTATTCAGGGGGAGCAAATCAACTCCCAGATCTCTTTAGCAGTACTTGTTTATTTTAATTTTAGTTCTAGGCAACTAACTGTTTATATTGGTTTATGTTGAGTGGAGGGAAATTATTTTACTATAGATTGATTGGGAGGTCCCGTCCTTCGACGGGATGACGGGATGACGGGATGAAGTTGTAGTACATGCGACTTCTGCTTACTTAGTCTACGCCAATAAAACCGCCAGTTTGATGCGCCCACAATTTAGCGTAAATACCGTTTTGTGCGAGCAACTCCTGATGACTTCCTGATTCAACCACCATTCCTTTATCCAACACTAATAAACGATCCATTTGTGCAATCGTAGATAATCTATGTGCAATTGCTAGTACCGTCTTTTTCTCCATGATTGTGTTCAAGCACTGCTGTATCGCAGCTTCAACTTCTGAGTCTAATGCAGAGGTCGCTTCATCAAGAATCAGGATTGGCGCGTCTTTCAGCATCACTCTTGCAATCGCGATACGCTGCCTTTGTCCGCCCGACAACTTCACGCCTCGTTCACCTACATGGGCATCGTATCCAGTGCGCCCTTTTGCATCGCTTAATGACAAAATAAACTCATGGGCTTCAGCTTGTTTCGCTGCGTTAATCATGTCGTCGTCAGTCGCGTCAGTTCGACCATAAATGATGTTGTCACGCACACTACGATGCATCAATGAAGTGTCTTGTGTCACCATGCTGATATGACTGCGTAAACTCTCTTGAGCAACATCTGTGATGTCCTGTCCATCGATCACGATCTTGCCGCTCTGAATGTCGTAAAAGCGCAGAAGTAAATTAACTAAGGTAGATTTACCTGCGCCAGAGCGCCCTACAAGGCCAACTTTCTCACCGGCTTTGATGTTGATATTTAGTTTATCAAAGACATTAATTTCATTATTATTCTTAGCTAAGTAAGCAAAATTAACATCTTTAAACTCGACAGCACCGCCTTGCATCTTAAGCCGTGGGGCATCTTTTTTATCTTCAATGGTCGCACGCATAGCCAAAGTATTGATACCGTCCTGCACCGTGCCAATATTTTCAAATAAGGCTGACACTTCCCACATTATCCACTGTGACATGCCATTTAGACGCAAACTTAAACTGACAGCAATAGCAATATCACCAGGCGAAACCACACCGTTAACCCATAAGTAAATAGCTAAAGCAGATATTGAGAAAACAAGTAAGGAATTACTTAGCCAAACGCAAGCTTGTAGCACCGTTACCAAGCGCATCTGTGGGTAAACCGTTTGTAAAAAACCGTCCATTCCCTCACGCGCATAATCTTCTTCGCGTTTGTTATGCGAGAACAACTTAACCGTCATTATATTAGTGTAACTATCGATGATGCGCCCAGTCATGATTGAACGAGCATCGGCTTGTTTTTGCGATATCTGTTTTAGCTTTGGAAGCAATACACGAAGAATAACAACGTATACCACCAACCAAACCAACAGTGGCACACTTAAACGCCAGTCAGTAGAAAATACCAGTACAATAATACTGATGAAATACACGCAAATATACACCGCGAGATTCATTATCTTCATCACGGTTTCACGCACCGACAAAGCAGTTTGCATTACTTTTGTAGCAACTCGACCAGCAAATTCATCTTGATAAAATGACAAGCTTTGCCCTAATAGATATCGATGAGCCTGCCATCGGATGCGCATAGGAAAATTACCCAAGAGCGATTGATGAGTAAGTGCCGACTGCAATATAACGAGCACCGGCAGGAATATCATAACGACCAAGCCCATCCAGATAAGGCTATTCATTTCTTCTTCTATGAATGTGGTTTTATCACGGCTGGCAAACCAGTCCACTAATTGACCCATATACCCGAATAATGAAACCTCTAAAACTGCCACCAAGGCACTAATAATGGACACAGCAAAAAGCACGGGCCACATACCGGTAGAGTAGTAACGACAAAACGCGATAAAGCTTTTAGGTGGTTGCGCAGGTACAGTATCCGGAAATGGTTTAGTAAGATTTTCAAAGAATGAAAACATGCTCTCTCTTTATATTAAAGGTTATATTATGGTTAATATTGCGGGCGCTGAAAAAATTGCTTGGATTGAAAACGAAGTAAGACAATGCCGCCATTCTAAAGGCAGCATTGTAACAAGTCTGAGCGCTTATTAAAGAAATTTAGCGAACAGTTTTACAAGCCAAAAAGCTACGATACCGAACTGAATAAGGAAGAAAGCAAAACGTATTTGAATGGCCAAAGTTGATGTTGATATCAAATGGACAATGGATTGCCCCAACCTTGCTCCCATTAAAATATACGCCAGTCCGTTGGTGATCGCAGTTGAATCGGTTGCAATCGCCACGAGTAACACACCACCAATAAAGCTAAAGCTTTCAACACAGTTGGCTTGTGCTCGGGTTAATCGATTCCCAAATGCAGGTACATCGGAACCATCGGCTTTGAACTTCAGTCCTCGGAATTTCCCAGTTAATGACATATAACTGCGATATGAAGCTAATCCAAGCAACAAAACCAATATCCAAGTGATGTAGGCAACTAATACAATTATTGAAGCGTTCATTCATTTTCTCCTTTTTGTTTAACTATCCATCAGTCAGTTTAATGTTACAAGTTATTTCAATTTACTGTTTCTAGTTGATTCTTTTTGCGATGGCTATAAGGTGTTGTTCATCAAAAAATCCGAATAACAGGACGAATAAATGAAACATCTTAAAAAGGCACTGCTTGCCCTCAGCGTCGCTATAGCAGTTGGCGCATGTACTCCGGCTCAAGAAACGAGTAATGAAACAAGCCAAGTTGCAGCACAACAACAACGTGCCATGAAGTCAGGTATTATCACTGAAAACATGGACTTGAGCGTAAAGCCGGGTGATGATTTCTTCAACTATGTAAACGGTACTTGGTTGAAAAAGATAGAAATTCCAGCAGATAAAGCGACCTACGGTAGCTTTGCTATACTGGCCGACGAAGCTCAAGAAAACGTTAAAGCGATTATTGATACCGCATCACAAGGTGACTTTCCTGTTGGTTCTGACGAACAAAAAGTAGGTGACATGTACAGCTCCTACATGAATGTCGACAAGCGCAACGAGCTGGGTGTAACGCCTCTTAAACCCGAGTTAGAAAAAATAGCCGGCATCAGCACTTATGACGACTTAATCGAATATTTTGCCTATGCAACTAAGTATGGTTACGGAACGCCTGTCAGCTTCTTCCACTATGCGGATTTTAAATCACCAAATGAGTATGCCTTGTATACTTGGCAGGACGGTATCGGCTTGCCCGATCGTGACTACTATTTTAAAGATGATGAGGATAGCAAAAAGATCCTTGCAGCTTACCAAGCACATATCGAGAGAATGTTCGGTATAGCGGGCATTGATAATGGCAAAAAGCACGCTGCCACCTTGCTAGCCTTGGAAACTAAAATTGCCCAGCATCACATGAAAAAAGAGCAAGCAAGAAACTGGGCTGAAAACTACAGCAGATTAAGCATGGACGAGTTAAAGGCCTTGATGCCTAATTTTAACTGGGACAGTTTTGTTAAAGCCACAGGCTTTGACATGCCAGAAAGCATGATCGTAATGCAAAATGACTTTCTTGCAGGTATTGATAAAGTTATCGCCGAAACATCGATAGATGACTGGAAAACGTTTTTACAATGGGGCCTGATTAATTCATCTGCTGGCTCATTGAATATGGAAATGGATAAAGCGAATTTCGATTTTTATAGCACTGTTTTATACGGTGTAGAAGAACAGCGCCCTATGTGGCGTCGAGCAACTGGTCTATTGAACAGTACACTTGGCGAGGTCATTGGCAAAGTATACGTAAAACAACATTTTCCACCTGAAGCTAAACAGCGCATGCAGGTGATGGTAGATAATCTGCTTTCCGCTTATGAAGTGAGTATTAAAGAACTTGATTGGATGACCGATGAAACGCGTTTGCAAGCACTTGATAAGTTGTCGAAATTTACTGTAAAAATTGGTTATCCTGATAAATGGAAAGACTACTCTGCACTGCAAGTGTCCGATAGCGATTTATTCGGCAATTTGAGGAATGCTGCTGATGTTACTTATGCAGAGGAGCTTGCTAAACAAGGTAAACCTGTCGATAAAACTGAATGGGGAATGACACCTCAAACAGTTAATGCTTATTACAATCCAACAGCTAACGAAATTGTGTTTCCTGCTGCAATATTACAGCCCCCTTTCTTCGACTTAAATGCTGAAGACGCGGTTAACTATGGCGGTATTGGCGCGGTAATCGGACATGAAATTGGGCACGGTTTCGATGACTCAGGTAGCACTTTTGACGGTGACGGCATGCTTCGAAACTGGTGGACAGAAGCTGATCGTAAAGAGTTTAAGGATAGAACCAGCAAGCTTGTTGAACAATACAATGCCTTTGAACCCTTGGAAGGTGTCTTTGTAAACGGTGAATTCACCCTTGGTGAAAATATCGGAGACCTTGGCGGTATCAGTATTGCGTTAAAAGCTTATGAAATGTCATTGAATGGCGCTGAGGCTCCAGTTCTGGATGGTTTTACAGGTGAGCAACGCGTATTTATCGGCTTCGGACAAGTCTGGGCTGGCAAATATCGTGACGAGGCAATGAAAAGCCAGATCAATACTAACACTCACTCGCCAGCACAATATCGTGCAAATGGTTCGGTTCGAAATGTACCAGAGTTTTACACTGCGTTTGACGTTAAACCGACGGATGAGTTATATCTTCCTGACGAAGAGCGCGTAAAAATTTGGTAATCAATACTGCTTACATTAATTTGTAAGCATTGGTGCTCCCTAGGCCCCAAAATGGAAAAGCCACGTTTATATACGTGGCTTTTTCATATCTCAATAAACTTATCTACAACACAATTTACTACTTAGAGGCAAACTACCCTGCTTTAGCGATGTCATCAACAATAGACAATGCAACAGCCTCCGCCACTCGAATACCATCAATGCCTGCCGACCATATACCACCAGCATAACCCGCACCTTCTCCTGCGGGATATAAACCTTGCACGTTGATACTTTGGTAATCTTCGTCACGCTTTATACAAATAGGTGAAGATGTGCGCGTTTCGACGCCGGTTAACAAACCATCATTTTTAGCGAAGCCTTTTATTTGGCGATCGAAAGCTGGGATCGCTTCACGAATAGCGTTGCTTACGAAGTCAGGAACGACTTTGCTTAAATCGGTTAAGGTAATGCCCGGCGTATAGGAAGGTTTCACTTCACCTACTTCATCGCTCGACTTGCCTGCTAAAAAGTCACCGATTAGCTGAGCTGGAGCATGATAGTTTTCCCCACCAACATGAAAAGCTAGCTCTTCCAAGCTTCGCTGCAACTCAATGCCAGCCAGAGGATGACCTGGGAAGTCTTCTTCAGGCGTAATCCCAACCACAATCGCACTATTTGCATTACGTTCATGTCGCGAATATTGGCTCATGCCATTGGTAACAACCTTACCCGGCTCTGATGCTGCGGCGACAACTGTTCCTCCTGGGCACATACAAAAACTATAAACCGTGCGGCCATTTTTACAGTGATGAACCAGTTTATAATCCGCAGCACCTAAAATTGGGTTGCCTGCGTTATCACCAAAGCGACGCTTATCAATCATACTTTGCTCGTGCTCAATTCGAAAACCGACTGAAAAAGGCTTGGCTTCAATATAAACGCCTTGTTCGAACAAAGAGGTAAATGTGTCTCTCGCGCTATGGCCTATGGCTAACACAACCTTATCGCACTCTAAATACTCACCGCCAGATAAGTGAAGTCCTTTAATTTTGTAATTTTCTCCAACGCTATCTAAATCTAGCTTTTCAACTCTTGTGCTAAAACGGAATTCGCCGCCTAAAGAAATAATCTTTTCACGCATTTTCTCCACCATATTGACCAGCTTGAAGGTACCAATATGGGGTTTGCTAACATACATGATTTCTTCTGGAGCACCGGCTGCAACAAATTCGTTGAGAACTTTGCGGCCATAATGCTTGCGGTCTTTAACTTGGCTGTATAGCTTTCCGTCGGAAAAAGTCCCTGCTCCGCCCTCTCCAAATTGCACATTAGATTCGGGGTTTAAAGCCTTTTTACGCCAGAATCCAAAGGTGTCCTTGGTTCTCTCTCGCACTTCTTTTCCGCGCTCTAAAATAATTGGCTTGAAGCCCATTTGAGCGAGAATCAGTGCAGCGAACAAACCGCAAGGACCAAGTCCAACTACAACAGGTCTATGTTTCATATTAGCAGGTGCTTCGGCAACAAATTTGTAAGTCATATCTGGCGTTAAACGCACATGTGAGTCTTTGTTAAATTGCTGCAATAGTTGATCTTGCTGTTTAACTTCGACGTCCAATGTATAGATAAGTTGAATATTTTTGTTGTTTCGCGCGTCATAACCGCGTTTGAAAAGATTGAAAGATATTAGCTGATCTTTGCTTATTTTAAGTTTGCCTAAAATAGCCAATTCGAGCGCTTGCTCGTCATGATCAAGGGGGAGTTTAATATCGGTTAAACGCAACATAATTCACTTACTCTATAAAACGCCGGACAGCCTCTCTGTCAGGGCTCGCCATTTTAAAGCAGATGCGTTTTTTTAGATAGCCCTGATTCTGTAGCTTGTTTGGTCATGCTCATTAGTTATGTTCTGAGGGCAAGAGAGCGTCAATCTTTACGTATAGTTCTTAAAAGGAATATACCTAATGTAATAACAAAAAACGCAAGCATTGACGGTGAAGATACTTTTTGAATGTTGATAGTGACGCTGTCAGTTGAAGTTGAATAAGTGTAGGAACCAGTAACTAGGCCAAGACTTAAGAAGCTTTGTCCAGTAATAGTTGTAGAGCCGCTGAGCGCAGTGCCACTGAAATAATTAGTAGGTAAAAATACCAAACCGTTTTGTTGTAGGAGGTCAATACCAAAAACACTTCCTGTAAAAGCAGATCCTGGAGCAAAGCTCGTCCCAGTGCCAAATAATCCATCACTGCTTATGATCCCATTATAGGCATCCCAGGTTCCACTTCCCACCGAGGCTACACTGCCTCCCGTAATAAACCCGCCAGAAAAACTTGACGAGCCAACCACAGACGACCCAGAGGTATTGAAAGAGCCACTGCCGAGTAGAATAATGTCGTTGCCGGATTCAAAAATATCGATAATTAACCCTGCATTTGCCAAATTGCTTGTTGTTAATAACAACGCTATAAAAAAACATTTAATCGAATAAAATTTCATTGCCCTTCCTTTTATATTATGCGCAAAGTCTCATCTAACCTTTCAAGAAACTACTCGAACCGAAGGGAAGTTGACTAAACTAAAGATTTAAATACAAACTAAGTTATGCATTAATTAAGCCACTACATAATATCTATAAAAGTCATAACGATAGAAAAGCGCAGCCGCTTAATACTGCAACACTGTAAAGTTTTCTGACAATAACAAAAGCTATTTTGTCTGATTTATAAAACTGGTTTATTCAATTTACAGCGCCAACTTACCTCTAAGGGATTAAAGAAACGTTAAAGTCCTAATCAGTATCGACTCTATTAATCAAGTGACGCCATATCAATCACAAAACGATAACGCACATCATTGTCCTGCATACGATCGAACGCTTCGTTTATCTCATCTATCTTAATTTTTTCAATGGTTGAAACGACATTATGCTCTCCGCAGAAGTCGAGCATTTCTTGGGTTTCTTTCAAGCCCCCGATTAAAGAGCCCGCGACTGCTTTTCTGCCGCTTATCAACAGCGCACCGTTTACTTTATCCAAGGGCTCAATTGCACCGACTAAACACATTGTACTGTTGTGTTTCAGCAACTTTATGTAGGGGTTAATGTCGTGCCCTACTGGTATCGTGTTTAGCAAAAAGTCGAATTTACCGGCCCATTGTTTCATGTTGTCTTTGTCGCTCGAAATCAGAACATCATCTGCACCGAGCTCTTTAGCATCTTTTGCTTTTTTTTCAGAAGTTGTGATCATCACGGTATGAGCACCCATCGCAGAAGCGAACTTAATACCCATGTGGCCTAAGCCGCCAAGACCAATAATACCAACGGTCATACCTTCTGTTACGCCGTATTGATGCAAAGGAGAATACGTCGTGATCCCAGCACAAAGAAGTGGCGCAGCGCCAGCTTTGTCTATACTTTCGGGGACCTTGAGAACAAACTCTTCACGCACCACAATATTTTTGGAATAACCACCGTAAGTTACGCCGCCTGGATCATCGCTTTTGCTATTGTAGGTCATTGTTGCTTGTTCAAAACAATGTTGCTCTAAATTATCGTTACAAGCTTCACAGCTCAGACATGAATCAACCAAACAACCAACGCCAACTGTATCACCTTCTTTAAATTTTGTGACATCACTGCCCACTTTGGTTACTTTCCCGATTATCTCGTGGCCCGGAACTAAGGGATAAGTAGAGTTGCCCCAATCATTTTTTACCGCGTGCAAGTCGCTATGACATACTCCGCAAAATAAGATTTCCATTTGCACATCGTTTGCTTGAACGTCACGTCTTTCGATAGAAAAGGGCTGCATCTTTCCGTCGTTCGATTGCGCTGCGTATGCTGATACGTTTGACATTGCGTCTCCTTGATTTTTTGGCAATAGATATTTGTACTAAACGATTGAAGCTTTTGATCAATAGTCAGTTCAAGACACAAAGAGTGTCTTGAACTGACTATCCCTTGTCCGCCCACTTTAATTTAGCAGAAAGAGAAGATGAAGTTTGGGTAAATGCCCAAGTTAAGCCTATATTAAGGCCATGCGAGGTCCAATGCTATTTTATTGCGTAGCCTCAGACACCTTCCCCGCAGTTTCTCCCAAAAGGTTAAACATGCTACTAACTCTTTCAAGCGTACTTTTCACGGCCTCATCGTCCACATCCACTAAGACAATAGCCTCTCCTTTTGATAACCGGGTCTGAAATTCTTCAACAAGCGGGTGATCTTCGCTCACTCCTATAAGCGATGCTGCCCAGGCACCAAAGGTTGACCCCGCAACAGAAAGACCAAGTAAAGCAGCGCCACCAAGAACGACACCTGAAGGAGGAAACGCTATTGCCGTCAGTCCCGCCAAAGCGCCAGCGACTCCACCGATAGAAGCCCCTCGTTTGAGCGCATTTGCTAAATCCGAGCGTTCATCGATAGAGGCCTGGGGGAGATTTTCCAATTGGAGGTTGGCATCTTCACAGATAACACCAATATGTTCAGTTCCACCAAGTTCTTCTTCCAGCAATGCAACCGCGCTTGATGCTTCGTCTGTATCTTTGAAGATAAAATAAAGTTTCTGTTTTCCGATGTTCATAACAATCCTTTTATTTGTTAGTTGTGGCTTTTAAGTATCAATAGGTATTTCCCATATTGAAAAAAGCGTTACTAAGTCACTTATCTAAGTATTTGCATACTTGCCTAGTTGTATATTGATTTCCTACGTGAAATGACTCAACAAAGATTAACTATACTGATCCAACTAAACGAATAAGATCCGTAAAACTTTATCTTTACGATGTATATGCAGTTTCCAATGCACTCTAGGACATGAGCATTAATAAATTAAAAAAGTAAGAACAGCGAATTCAGTTTCCGCTTCGAGCCAAATGGGTAATCTATAACACCGAGATGAACGTAATAATTCTTATCTATCAGGGCCAAGTTAACGTTACCAATGAAAGAACGGATCGTTAGTCATTTTTCGTCCAGACCAGCACAGCAAACCTTTAAGCAAAGAGAGCACTCAATGAGAATAGAACAGGAACGAATCAAGGCACTTAATGAGTATTCCAGATTGGGCGATTGAAACACTTGACGATCATAAAGACGATACACGCAAGCATCGCTATACACGTCAGCAACTCGAAGATGCTGAAAGCCATGATGAATATTGGAATGCCGCTCAAAATGAAATGGTGAAAACTGGTTATATGCATAACCATATGCGCATGTACTGGGGAAAAAAGTGCTGGAGTGGTGCAATACTCCAGAATACGCATTTCGCACTCTAATTTATCTCAACAATAAATACTTTCTTGACGGCAGTGATCCTAACTCATACACGAATGTTGCTTGGATATTTGGGCTTCACGATCGAGCTTGGACAGAAAGGGAGATATTTGGAAAAATTCGCTATATGAACAGTGACGGGCTGGAAAAAAAACTCGATGTTGAAAAGTATGTCACCTTTACCAAAAGCCTTTAATTACAGGCGGGCGAAAGCCTAAAATAAGGAAGCATATGCAGATAACAAACAGCCAAAAATTTAAATAAACTTGTGTTTTAAGCAAGCTACTTTAAACTTGTGAGCACCTTGTATTTAGAACTAGTTAGCCAGAAATGACATTTGTAGTTACCGACAATTGTATCAAATGCAAATATACTGATTGTGTTGCGGTTTGCCCAGTCGAAGCGTTTTTTGAGGGCCCCAATTTTTTAGTCATTGACCCTGACATTTGTATTGACTGTGATCTGTGTGCACCCGAGTGCCCTGCTGATGCTATTTTTCAAGATACTGAATTACCACCCGACCAAATCGAATTCATCGAAATTAATGCCGATTTATGCCAGAAATGGCCAAATATCACTGAAGTGATACCTGCACCCGAAGATGCAGATAAATGGAATGGCGTCGAAAATAAACTACCGCTTCTTGAGCGCTAGCCCTTAAAGCCTTTAGCTACAATATACACTTCACGCGAGCGTGGGCGAGAAGCTGCTGGTTTGCGCACTAGCACTTTGCTGAATGATGTACGCACGTCTTTCACATATTCCTCATAACCCACTCCTTGGAAAACTTTCGCGCAAAAGCTACCACCGGGTTTGAGAACATTTCGAGCCATATCTAAGGCTAATTCCACAAGGTATATCGAAGAATATTGATCGGTCGTATTTACGCCGCTTAAGTTAGGCGACATATCGGATACAACAACATCAGCTTTATTGCCATCAAGCGTTTCAAGTATTTCATGATAAACAGATTCTTCAGTGAAGTCGCCTTGGATGAAGGTAACGCCAACGATTCCGTCCATAGGCAGAATATCTGAGGCAATGACACGACCAGAGTCACCAATAAGTGGAACAACAATTTGTGACCAACCACCTGGGGCCGAACCTAAATCCATGACCACATTTCCTGGGCGAAACAACTTATCCTTCTCATTTATTTCGATAAGTTTATAACTAGCACGAGAGCGATAACCGTCAACTTGTGCCTTCTTCACATAAGGGTCGTTGACATGTTCGTCCAGCCAATTTTTACTAGTTTTTGATCGAGCCATAGATTGAGTCTGCTATTCATAACGCTAATTCGGCCCATATTGTAAGCTCGCATGATAGATTTGCAAATTCCTGAGGGCTTTAATTCATTTTTTTATTATCAATTTGATATTAATGCCGCCTTTTTCCTGACTTGAATTCAGCAAAGCGCTACAATTAACCAAGTCTAAAAACCTGCAAGCTATTAACATCGACAAGGAAAAACATGAGCCATATTAAATTATTCACCTTGTGCAATAGGTGCAGCAAGCAAGGACTAAAAGGCGCTTTAGAATGAAACTAGATGATGTAAAAAAGCTTCATCAAAAGAAATATCGTTCGCAATTTGGTTTTTATCTTGTTGAAGGTGAACATCTAATACTTGAGTTAGTGAAAGCGGCAGATGCACAATCAAGCCTAGAAGGCATCACAATCTATATCAGCGATGAGTATGAAGATTGGTCTCGCCAATTACCTGCAGGTTTGCAAGTCGTCACTATTAACAGAAAACAAATGTCCCAAATAAGTGATACTAAAACACCTCAGGGCATCATAGCACGAGTGCCCTTACCTGATTTAGCTAGTCAGCAAAAACCAACAAACAAAGGCGAGCGCTGCATCTACCTACACGAAGTTCAAGACCCGGGTAATTTAGGTACTATCTTAAGAACCTTAGCTTGGTTTGGAAATTTTAAGTTATTGCTAAGCGCTAACAGCGTTGACCCATTTAACCCTAAGGTTGTTCGAGCAAGTATGGGGGCTATTTTCCATGTACCGATTGAGCTAGATGTAGCATTGGAAGATTTGCAAAAACGTTTTAACACTTTTGCCTATTTGGACATGCAAGGCAATGCCGTTAATTCCGCTAAATTCTCTGAATATGAATGCTACTTATTTGGAAATGAGGCGCGTGGCGTGCCGCGTAAAGCCTTATCTAAGTTTAATGCAGATGCTTTTACAATAGCGGGAAGTGGCGCGATTGACTCACTCAACTTGGCCAGCGCAGTGAATATGTGTGTGTACCAGTTATCTGTTAACTAAGTTCTAAGTCAACTATTCGATGCTCCTACAATAAGCAATTCGGTCATTGGACAAGAACAAAGATTTACGCCATTAAAGTATTAAGCACTTTTCTCATTCAAATAGCGCAGCGCTTGTGTTATCAGCATCTTAGCGCAGTCAATAGAGGCGTCCAAGTCAAATTCGAAGTGCATTCGATAGTATCGCCAACTGCTAGCACTCATCACGTAACGCAAATTGGCAGCCGTCTTGGTAATAAGTTCATCATTAGCTGCAGGATACGCCTTAGAAAGTAGCTTTTTAAGCGACAAGAGTCGCTGCTTCGCGGTCGTTTTTAGCACCCTCGGGAACAAATCGCCACTAAGTAAGACCATGACCTTCTGCGGCTGAGCATCGAGTTTTTTATAAAGCTGTTCAATATAAATGGGAAGTAAATTCACATCCTCTGGTACATCGGGTAAGTCTAATTCACGATATAGCTTTTCGGTTAATGCATCTAGAAAAAGTTCGCGCGTTCTGAAGTACCGAAACATTGTTCGCTGTGAAATCTCAGCTTGTTCTGCAACCTTCTTAAAGCTTACTTCGCCAACCTCCATAGTTTGCACAAGTTCACTGGCCGAATCTAACAGCAAATTCATTGTGAAATCTGCTTTTTTATCAAGTAATGCACTCATTAATTTGTCACACCTCATGTCAACTTGACTTATGCTAAGTCATATCCTATCTTTTATCTAGTCCTACTCACAAATAAAAGGATATTAATTATGACAACCGAAGCAATCATATCCCATTCATCCGATGGCGAATGGTTCAATGTTCTAGGTATGCAAATTAAGTTTCTGTGCACAGCCGAGAATTCGCAAGGTCGCTATTCTAGCATGCTAAATACCGTTCCTAAAAACACAGGCGCTCCTCCCCATAAGCATCCATGGGACGAGGCATTTTACATACTGAAAGGTGAAGTAGAGCTATGCATAAACAAACAACGTCATCACCTTAAAACTGGGGACTATGCTTTAGTACCTGCAAACACTGAGCATTCGTTTACTGGTTTATCGGATGAGGAGGGCTTGATGATTGCTTTTGAATCGCCTAGTCATTCGCATAAATTCTTCCAAGAGATAAATGACACTGTGCAAACAATTCCAGATGATTTACATAAAATGCCTGGTATTGGTGAGCGCCATCAAGTTACTTTTTTGCAAAATTGATAAGTGATAATTATCTCTGATTGCAGAAAATGAAAAGTATTTAATTTAGTGGGATTCGTGACGTTTATTAAAACGACCCAAACTGTAGCTCAGCATTAGGTCGTTTTCTAATAATTGAAAAAGTGACATGAAAATAAGACTTGGCGTTAAAGACGATGACTAATTCTTTTTGGTATAAGCTGCAATAATCACAATACGCTGGCCATTTACTTTGCCTTCAATATGCAAAGGATTTTCACTTAATCCGATATTGCGAACAGGTGTTCCTCGTTTCGCTGTAAAGTTTGCGCCTTTCACATCGAGATCTTTAATAATGGTTACCGAATCCCCCGCTGCCAAGGCGACACCATTTACATCTAGTGTTGGTTCACGATCATCAGCCACACCAGCATCTGCCCATGCTTTAATTTCGTCATCCATATACAGCATGTCTAAAGCGTCTTGAGCCCAAGCCTCTGCGTTACATTTGTGCAGAAGCCTGTAAGCTAATACTTGTACAGCTGGCACGGTAGACCACATTGCATCGTTTAAACAGCGCCAATGTTTAAGTTCAAACTCAGTAGCACCTTGAATTTGGTCGGAACAGGTAGAGCAAAGCAGCACGGCACAGTTTGCAGTTTCATCCGGAGAATGTGGCAGTGGATAGGCAATCAGATTTTCAGTACTTGAGCAAAGCTCGCATTTATTATCACTGCGGCTACGGAGCGTATTTTCGATAGACATAAATTAAAGGTAAGTTGAGAATATTTGCGCGCATAATAACACGCAAACACACAAAAATAATGTGGATTTAATAGATTCTATGCAGAGCGGGTTAGGTGAGTAATCGTCGCCGGCGCGAAACCAAAGAACTCAGGTAGCGCTTTGCCTTGCATATTTCGGATAATTCGCACTAAGGCATAATGATGAATCGCGTGACTGGCAACAAATACTAACTCCCTTTCTAGGGTCGATTCGCATTCAACCGATTTAGTATGACTAATATCAATTTCTGAAGTGACTTTTACGTTTTGATTTAGAAGTTGATTGCTGCAAATATCGTGGAGCCACTTGTTGATATCTTGGCAAGCTTCAAGCGCAGACTCTGGAGATTTCTCAATTTCACTGTGTCTCGTTCTTTTGTTGTAGTTAACTTCGCCGGAGCTAAATGAATCTTTCAGGGCAGTAAAATGGTCAACAATATGACGAATATGAGCACCAACGCTGCTTGAAAAGTGCGGGCTTAACACTTCTTGGTAATCGGCTAGACTAATGTCATCCAGTAAGCTTATGGCTTGTTCTACTACATCGATGTAACTGTTTGACATGTTGTCCCTTTCACTTTTAATTCTTGTACTTATTGCATGTAACTTGTGTATGCAGCTTGCTATGACTGGCTTGTTCAATTAAGCGTAAACAACACTATACCGCTCAACCTAGTCACATTCAGTTTTACTCATTCATGAGTTTTTTATTCTGGGCTGCTTTATTGTAGACCCTAGACTACTATAAATTATTTCAATTACATTACAATTATCATGAATATTGCAAAGATTTGCGTTGTATTCACAATTCAATAAGTAATAATCATGCTTTCGCATACGTATTCATTAAAACGCGTAGACTGTTTACTGTTACATTTATTTCACTAATTGCAGAGATTCAAAAATGACCGAACTTCCTATTCATGACTATTACCCTCAAGCAAGCCAACTCGTTTATGGTTGCATGGGTTTAGGTGGCAGCTGGAGCGATGCTCCGGTGACTGATAAGCACGTAGCACAAGCTCAAGAAGTTATCGAAACCTGCTTAGCAAACAAGATAAATGTATTTGATTTAGCCGACATATATACCTTTGGAAAAGCCGAGGAAGTATTCGGGAAAGTACTAAAAGCAACGCCGTCATTGCGCAAAAATATGCTTGTACAGACCAAAGTTGGCATTAAATTAACACCTGCTCATGAAGTTAAACAATATGACTTGTCGCCAGAGTGGATTACCAAGGCACTGAATCAAAGCCTGAAACGTCTGCAATCTGAGAACGTTGATATCTTGTTTTTGCATCGCCCCGACCCTTTGATGGATTTAGATGATACGGCTGAGGCGCTTGAGAGACTGCATAAACAAGGTAAGTTTTCGCACTTGGCCGTGTCTAACATGCATGCTGGTCAAATTGCTTGGTTACAATCGGCTATCTCTGTTCCTATTATTGCGAATCAATTGCAGATGAGCCTACAACATGCAGACTTTGTTGAAGAAACCATTACAACTAACATGAAAGATGGTTGCCAAAGCGGGTTCCCTCGCGGCACACTCGAATTTTGCGAACAGCAAAACATGCAACTGCAAGCTTGGTCTCCCTTGGCTCAGGGTATTTATACCGGCAACCCTAGCGAAAACCCAAGTTTAGCTGAACTAGCAACTACAAAACTAATTGGCCAGTTAGCCAATCGATATTCCAGTAATCCAAACGCAATTTTGTTGGCTTGGCTGCTAAAGCATCCAATTAATATTCAGCCCGTTATTGGCACAACAAACCTCAATAGAATTGCAGAATGTTCACAAGCTCATAAAGTAAACTTATCACGCGATGATTGGTATTTACTGTTTGAAACAGCGCGTGGAAAACAAGTTCCTTAGCAATAATAACAACACCAATATGGAAGAGACATTGATATGAGAATACGCAGCATGACAAGTAACATCATGGCAAATAATCGAATCGCAAGAACACTTATGTTGAGTGCCGTCATATTCTCCTTAGGCGCATGTTCTCAGCAACAGTCGTCAAGCGAAGAAAAGCTTGATAGCAAAGAGTCTCAAATAAGTAAAAAAGTTGAGAATACCGATTATTTAACACGAGATGTGAAAGACGACATATTTTACTTTGTCATGCCTGACCGTTTTCATAATGGAAATCCTGAGAATGATGAAGGTGATCCGAATCGTCCTATTTCATTTGGCGGTCTTGATAAGACATCTAAATGGGCATTCCATGGCGGTGATATGCAAGGTGTCGAGGCAAAGCTCGATTACATTCAAGAAATGGGCGTTACTGCAATTTGGATGACGCCGCTTTTGCGCAATCGTGCCGTTCAACCTGACGGTTTTGGTCACCATGGCTACTGGGTTATCGATTTCACTGAAATTGATCCACATTTCGGTACTAATGAAGATTTACGAAGTTTAATTGATGCTGCACATGCACGCGGTATTAAAGTGTTTTTCGATATCATTACTAACCACACTGCTGACGTTATCAAATATAAAGAGTGTCACAAACCTGATGGCTCTTTCATAAAAGAACAACCTGGCTGCAAATTCAAAAGTACGGAGCAACTAGCTCAAGGCGATACCTACACTCCATTCTTATTGGATTCAGAAAAAGCAGTCAAGTTTCCTGCATGGTTAAATGACCCCAAGTATTATAACAATCAAGGCGATAGTTTTTGGCAGGGCGAAAGTGTTATAAAAGGTGACTTTGCGGGTTTAGATGATTTAAATACCTCCGATCCTGAAGTGCTAAAAGGGATGACTGAAATATTTAAAAACATCATTAACGAATTCAAACCGGATGGTTTTAGAATTGATACCGTAAAACATGTCGATTTGAGTTTCTGGCAAAGTTTTGGGCCAGACATTGTAGCCCATGCAAAAAGTTCAGGCATTCCAAACTTTCACATTTTCGGCGAAGTTTACGATGGTAACCCTGCAGTATTGAGTACGTTTACGACAGAAGGCAATTTACCTTCTGTGCTCGATTTCAGCTTTCACTTTAATGTGAAGGACAGTTTATTTCACAATAAAGACGTAAATAGACTCGGCCATTTATTCGACAATGATGACTATTATCGAGATGCCGATTCTTCACCCGAACTACTTATGAATTTTTTAGGCAATCATGACGCTGGTCGAGTTGGCTTTTTTATTAACCAAGGTTTTGAAAATATTTCAGAATCTGAAAAGCTTAAACGCAGCATATTGGGCCATGCCTTTATGTATATGTCTCGCGGTATACCTGTTGTTTATTATGGTGATGAACAAGGGTTCACTGGTGACGGCGGTGATGTAGATGCAAGAGAAAACATGGATCCATCATTGGTTGATGTATATAACGATAATGCGCTCATCGGTACTCGAAAAACGACTGCAGACAGTAACTTCGATCAAACACATCCTATTTACCAAGCATTACAAAAATTCGCGACACTACGTAAATCGCACAAAGCCTTAAGAACCGGCGTTCATCAAAACCGATTTATAGATAATGACAAAAGAATTGTCGCGTTTTCTCGTATAGACGCCGTAGAAAAAATTGAGCATTTAGCCGTTTTCAATATGAGTACCAAGGAACAAAAGGTATCCATCAAAGCAGATTCATCGAGCTATTCAAGCATAGTCGGCAATAAGGCAACGGTGCAACAAGGCGAGTTGAACATTAACTTAGCGCCCTTGAGCTTTGCTCTTTTAAAAGCTGATGAAGCTCACGAAGGCAGTGAGATATATGACATCAAAATGCCTGGCATGTATACCGATAATCAGCGATTGTTTATTCCAGTTAATTTAGTATTTGGTGAACAGAAAGCGCTGCAATTTACTGAAGTTGATTTCTATTTGCTTGATAAAGAAGGCACAGAAACATTTGTAGCAACAGACAATACACAACCCTATAGAGCCATTGTCAAACCTGAGAGCATTGCTGGTATGACGGAAGTGAAAATAGTGGTTCGTGACGGTTCAGATAATCAAATGAGCAAACGCTTTGCATTAAAGTAAGTAAAATGAGAGCCTATTCTTTCTAAGATTGTTAGTTAAAGGATATTAATGAATACGCTCTCTTTAGGTTTGTTTGTAAAAAACAGACTGCATAACATCGCCCGTTATGCAGTCTTAGCTCCCGTTCTCGCCTTGTGTTTGGCGCCTTCAGTAGCAAGTAAATCCCTGCATTCAGAATCAAAGTCTTTATTTGCAAGTTCTACATTTGCAAGTTCTGAGATGATTTATCAGCAAATCATGCCTATGCGCGAACGTTCTGAAACCATAGATAAATTACTCAACGACAAACTTAACAACACTCTTCCAGAATTAATGCGCAGAGAAGGCATTGACATGTGGTTGTTAATATCGCGTGAATACAACGAAGATCCAGTACTGAAAACCATGCTGCCCTCAACCTGGCTTTCCGCTCGTCGTCGCACTATTTTATTAATTGTTGACCCAGGAAACGGGCAAGCCTTGGAGCGCTATGCTGTTGCAAGATACCAAGTCGATACCTTATTTAAAAAGGCATGGGATAAAGAAAAAGAGCCGAATCAATGGCAACGCCTAGTAGATTTAATCAAACAAGTGAATCCGAAAAAAATTGCTATTAATAAATCAGAACACTTTGCCCTAGCCGATGGTATTACCGCAACTGAATATATAGCGTTTACTGAAAAGTTGGGAGGCGAGCTAAGTGAGCGCATCGTTTCATCTGAAAAGCTCGCTATTGCGTGGTTAGAAACTCGCACTCAACTTGAAATGGAATTGTACCCAAGTATTGTTCAAATAGGCCATGCCATAATAAAAGAAGCGTATACGAGTGGTTTCATTAAACCTGGCGTTACCACTACAGATG
Source organism: Glaciecola sp. MF2-115 (assembly GCF_047250385.1). Lineage (NCBI taxonomy): Bacteria > Pseudomonadati > Pseudomonadota > Gammaproteobacteria > Alteromonadales > Alteromonadaceae > Glaciecola > Glaciecola sp. MF2-115. The sequence continues at coordinate 98,175 of NZ_JBLBVM010000046.1, read as the reverse complement.
ATCTCGTGTGGTGGCTACGAGATAAGAGTCGTTCGTTAGCGCTTACCAACTGGTTTCACCCCAGCGTTAGTATTCAACGCGCTAGTGCAGAGAAGTTTAATCACATTCAAGCATTCAGCAAACGTGCCGCGCCTCAGGTCATTCAGCGTGGTGATTTGTTGCATATGGACTTTGGCATTACCTACTTACGTTTGAATACCGATCAGCAACAACATGCTTATGTGTTAAATGAAAGTGAAACTGATGCGCCCGAATATTTAAAAGTTGCCTTAAAAAATGCTAACCGGCTTCAAGATATATTCACGGACTTGTTTGCACTTGGCAAAACAGGCAATGAAATACTAAAACAGGCCCGTTCTCAAGCTATCAGCGAAGGGATTAAACCTTCTATTTATACCCATCCACTTGGTTATCATGGTCACGCGGCAGGCACAACTTTGGGAATGTGGGACTCACAGGGTGGTGTTCCGATTCAAGGAGACTATCCATTGCACGCCAATACTGCTTACTCGATTGAACTCAATGCAGCGACATTTATTGAGCAATGGGGCAAAGAAATACGCATTATGCTTGAGGAAAATGCCTTCTTCGATGGTAAGGCTGTGACATATATGGATGGCAGGCAAACTTCATTTCATTTAGTTAAATAGGTCATTTAGTGAAGTAGGCATAAAAATAAACGCCAGAAAAAACAAAACCCCAAGCTTATTCAACTTGGGGTTTCTAAATTTTTAATCTTCTGAGTTTAAAGCTCGTAAAATCAAAGCTGGTAAAACTCTCTTCGCAAATCTGGATTGTTGCTAAACGCTCCACCGAGTGAACTCGTTTTTGTGTAAGATTGGCTATCACGAATGCCTCGAGCCTTCACACAATAATGCGTCGCATTAATACTTACTGCAACATCGTCAGTACCTGTTAAGGCCTGAATAGCCACCATTACTTGCTGGGTCAAACGCTCTTGAACCTGCGGGCGTTGTGCAAAGAATCCTACTAAACGATTGATCTTAGACAAGCCAAGAACGGTATTTTTCGGAATATACGAAACCGTCGCTGTGCCATCAATTGTGACAAAATGATGCTCGCAGGTGCTAGTTAAACTGATGTCAGTCACCTGCACAGGCTGGTCGATTTTCATCTTGTTTTCAATTTGAGTGATTTTCGGAAATGCTCGGTAATCTAAACCAGAGAAAATCTCATTCACATACATTTTTGCAATACGTTGAGGCGTGTCTTGCAGACTGTCATCTTGCAAATCAAGCCCAAGAGTCTCCATAACCTCACGCATCGCTGCCTGAATTTTAATTCGTTTTTCTTCGTTGCTTAATGCGTTTTCGACCATAGGCGTTTCAAGGCCTTTGGCTTCCAATGCTCGTCGGACAATAGTCGCTTCAGCTGAGATTTTAGGCTCAGCGGCTTCGCGAATTTTTATAGCTTCATGTGCTAACATTTGGTCTTCCGGTGTAATTATATAAATTCATATACGTGCTGAATTGTCATAAAGGTTTACTTTTATAACGCTAACTCTTAAATTTTTCACAATATTACTTTTTTTGTTCGAATTTAAGAAACGCAACGTATATGCTCTTAACAACGTTTTACTGACCTAGTAACCCAACAAATAACAAGGATTAGGCTCTTTCATGACTTCACCCATACTTATTACAGGTGGCGCCCAACGCCTTGGCTTGGCAATCGCAAAAGACTTATTAGCTCAGCAGCATAAAGTGATTATAACATACCGAACGAAAAAGCCAGCAGTTGATGAATTAAAAGCCTTAGGTGCAGTTACAATTCAGGCCGATTTTGCGACTCAAGAAGGTATCTCATCACTGATATCTGATGTGAAAAGTTATACCAAACACCTGCGAGCTGTCATCCACAACGCCTCAGATTGGGATCAGGAAGCAGATGCTAATGATTACAATCTGTTGTTTCAAAAAATGATGCAAGTACATGCTAATGCTCCATATCAGCTAAATCTGGCATTTCAAAACATGTTGTCTTCGAATAATGTAGTCAGCGATATCATTCACATGACTGACTTTGTGCAACTCAAAGGCAGTAAAAAGCACATTGCTTATGCGGCTAGTAAAGCAGCACTGCATAACCTTACGCTGTCGTTCAGTGCTTTGTTAGCTCCCAAGGTTAAAGTAAATAGCATTGCCCCAGCATTAGTAATGTTCAACGATCACGATTCCCCGGCATACCGCGCTAAAGCTCTCAAGAAATCATTGTTAGAAATTTGTCCGGGTCCACAAGAGGCTGTGAAAGCAGTCAATTACTTATTGAGTAGCGAATATATGACCGGACAAACGCTCCACTTAGATGGCGGGCGGCACTTGAAGTAAGGCCTCCCTCTTCGCTTCCATTTTGACTAGTTACATAATTAATTTACAGGATCATAATGCATTTTTACTGTCGTCAAGACCTAAGCTCTAAATCACCTATTTTTATGAATGAAAGCAATAAACATTTTAAGAAGACAATGTTTGTATCGCGCTTCATTTTATTCACATTTGCAGGCATCCTACTCAGTCAGAACGCGACTGCTTCTCAAGCGCAAGATAAAGAAAACGTCAGCCCAAAATCAGGCTCGAATAGCCAAATAGAGCGCATTGTTGTTACCGCCAACAGAGCACAATCAACTATTCTTTACACGGCAGCAGCGGTCGATGCAGTTGATCGTAGTACTCTCGACCTCATTGACCACCAGCATATCAATCAGGCTTTAGCTCGGATTTCCGGTACTTGGATTAGCCGCGGTAACGGACAAGAACACTTAAGTGCAATTCGTTCCCCAGTTTTAACCGGTGCTGGCGCGTGTGGCGCATTCTTCATGGCGCTAGATGGGATTTCTTTGCGCGCACCTGGCTTTTGCAACACCAACCAATTGTTTGATGCCAATTCAGAACAAGCTGAAAGTATCGAAGTATTGCGAGGCCCTGCAAGCACACTGTACGGAAGCAATGCAGTTCACGGCGTTATTAATATTAGAACACTCGATGCATTTTCTAACGCAAGCGCTAACACAAATTCTAACGCAAGCGCTAACAAAAATAATTATGCTGGCCTGCGTATTGGGCGTGATGATCATGTGAAGACAAGTCTTGGATTACGCTCACAACAAGGTGATTCGGCCTTTGCTTTGTTCACAAATGTCACTCAGAACAATGGCTACCAATCGCAAAGCGGCTATGACCAACAAAAATTAACGGCAATCTACCAACATAATGGCAATGCGTGGAATAATAAAACCGTATTAGATTTAGCAAACTTGAATCAAGAAACTGCGGGGTTTGTGCAAGGCTTTGAAGTATATAAAGACCCAGAAATTCGTCGCTCAAATCCAAACCCTGAGGCTTTTAGAGATGCAAAATCATTACGTGCCTATTCTTCATTTAGTCGCGACACTGAGTCTGGTGCAATTACCATCACTCCTTACTTGCGTTGGAATGAAATGGCTTTCTTACAACACTATTTGCCTTGGAAAGCATTAGAAGAAAACAGTGCGACGAGCTTAGGTTTGCAAGCTCAGCATCGCATTGTTAATGGCGATTTCACCTTCACTAGTGGTTTAGATACCGATTTCACTCGAGCAAATTTAAGAGAAACCCAAGCACAGGATTTCTCACCGAGTATCCCTGCAGGAACTCACTACGATTATGATGTTAATGCCACTCAAATTGGTGCGTATTCACAGATGCAATGGCAATCAGGAGCGCTTCAACTTAGCGCTGGCGGCCGCCTTGAATACATTGCTTACGATTACGACAACTTACTCAGCGATGGCAATGCCTGCGCCTCAACAGTTGAAAACTGCAGGTTCACGCGCCCTGCGGATCAGAATGTTAACTTCACCGTATTCTCCCCTACTCTTTCTGCACTGTATGCAACCACTAATGAGCAGTCCGTTTACGCAAAAATTAGTCAGGGTTTTAGAGCACCTCAAGCAACTGAGTTATTTCGCCTACAAAACGAGCAGGTGATTAGTGAACTTGATGAAGAAAGAATGGATGCTATCGAATTAGGGTGGCATTTATACACAGATGCGATAAACCTGAATGCCGCCGTATTCATGCAAGAAAAATCAAACTTCATCTTTCAAGATAGTGATAGGCAAAATGTATCGAACGGTGAAACCCGCCATAAAGGTATTGAGTTAAGCGGTTTGTACAAGCTAAACAATCAGATTTCGCTTAGTACTAATCTGAGTTATGCAAAGCATGAATACACCAATGACTTAACACTTTCTCGCACTAGCATTAAAGGCAATGAAATCGACACCGCGCCTGAATTTATGGGAACGATGCAATTAGCATGGAAAATAAACTCATCCGTGTTAGCCGAATTGTCATTTCAACGTTTAGGAAATTACTTTGTAAACCCTGAAAATACCGCAGAATATTCAGGCCATAGCCTATGGGACCTGAGTTTCAGATATGATTATTCAAAGCGTTTAAAACTTAATATGAATATCTTCAACATATTAAATGAGGATTATGCTGAACGCGCGGATTTCGGCTTTGGTAACTATCGGTATTTTGTTGGGCAACCACGTCGAATTTTCTTAACAGCAACGTGGCAATGGGCGCAATAATCGCTATAATCCACACTTTATTAATAGATGCTAGTTTTGCTTAGGAAACCAGCCAAATATGTCTTCAACAAACTCGACTCCGGCCCTTACGCTGCTGCCTGAATGGGCAGAGCAAGAGGCAGTTATACTCGCTTGGCCAAACCCAGATACTGACTGGAAGCCTTGGTTAGATGAAGTACAACTCACTTATGTGAGCCTAATCAATGCAATTAATGACGCGGGCGCTGTGGTTATTCTTCTTTGTCGGGAACAAGAATTAGGCTTAATCAAAAGCCTCGTGCCTTATCGTGCCAAAATGTTGTGTGTCACTTGCGATTACAATGATACCTGGGCAAGAGATTATGCGTTTCTTACCTGCGAATCTGCGAAGGGAAATGTGCCTGTGAGTTTTCGCTTCAATGGCTGGGGACAAAAGTTTGATGCATCGAAAGATAATAAAATAAACGAACAAGTATTAGCAAAGTTGTGCCAACAAGAAATGCAATATAGCGATACCATTTTGGAAGGCGGCGCTATTGAGATTGACCAAAACCAACATCTAATTTCAACTCACTCGTGCTTATTTAACCCGCTACGAAACGGTGATATCAAAGAAGATGAGTATGTAAGCCTTTTCCAGAAAAAGCTAGGAGCCACAGATGTTAGTGTGTTTGCAAACGGCCACCTTGAAGGTGATGACACCGATGGGCATATAGACACATTAGTGCGCTTTACTCCTTTGCATGGTCTGGTTGTGCAAGGTGCTTACAACCGCCCTGCCGACAGTCATTTTGAAGGTTTATTCAAGTTGAGAATGGAGTGCCAAAAAGCGTTTCCGACCCATGCTATTTATGAGTTACCATTACCTAACATGGTCAACACCGACAGTGAGCGCTTGCCGGCTTCTTATGCAAATTTTTTAATATGTAATAAGTCGATATTGTTCCCTGTTTATCAACAAGACGAAGATGCTGAAGCTCTTGAAGTCATCCAAAGGGCGTTTCCTAACCACAAAATAGTGGCTATTAACTGTGCCCCTTTAGTTCAGCAATTTGGTAGTTTGCATTGCATTACAATGCAAGTGCCATTCAATACCTTAAAGTCTGAAATTATCGAACAAGCCCAAAGTGGAGTGTATGTATTATGAGCAAAAATCCTAAAGTCTCGACGCTAAAAGTTGGTGTCGTGCAACAATCAGTCGCATCGAACAATAAACTTGAAAACTGGGCTAAAAGTGCAGAAAGAGTAAAGGAACTCGCAGCTGAAGGTTGTGAATGCATATTATTACAAGAACTACATAGCACGCTTTATTTTTGCCAAGAGGAAGATGTTGACGCTTTCGATTTAGCTGAACCAATCCCAGGCGAAGCCACTGCTTACTTTGGTGAATTGGCAGCATCACTTAACATCGTATTAGTCACCTCATTATTTGAAAAGCGTGGGTCTGGTTTGTATCACAACACAGCCGTTGTATTCGATCGCAGCGCTGAGATTGCAGGTAAATACCGTAAGATGCATATTCCTGACGACCCAGGTTTTTATGAAAAATTCTACTTCACCCCAGGGGATATGGGCTTTGAGCCAATTCAAACAAGTGTTGGCAAGCTTGGAGTTTTAGTTTGCTGGGATCAATGGTATCCAGAAGCCGCACGTTTAATGGCTATGGCTGGTGCTGATATTCTGTTCTATCCAACAGCAATTGGCTGGGACAAAAGCGATACAGCCGATGAACAACAGCGCCAACAAGATGCATGGCAAACCATTCAACGTTCTCATGCTGTCGCAAACTCAGTGCCTGTTATTGTGGCGAATAGAGTTGGCTTTGAACCATCACCTATTGCTGGCGACCCAGGTATACAATTTTGGGGGCATAGCTTTATTGCCGGTCCTCAAGGCGAGATACTTGCTCAGGCAAATAGCACTGAAGAACAGGTCCTTAGCGTTGAACTTGATATGCAGCGTACAGAAAACGTTAAGCGAATTTGGCCTTATTTTAGAGACCGAAGAATAGATGCCTATGCTGATTTAACCAAGCGTTGGCGTGACTAGCACGTTGCAGCGCTGAGCTTGATAGCCCTCAAACATTGCATTTTTGAAGGCTCGTGTAACAACTGCTAACAATCTAGTTGTTCGATTAACTTGTTTAGTGCCGCTATTTCTAATATGTTATTTCTAGCAACTTCATTAAATTGTTAACAGCATCAGCACAAAGCAAATAGGAGATTATTTATGTCAGGACAAGGTTCAGGTGGAAACGTAATTGCAGCAATTTGCTCGTTTTTTATTCCCGGTTTAGGTCAGTTAGTACAAGGTAGAATTTTAGCTGCTTTAGCTTTCTTTGTTGTCGCGGCTGGTTGCTATGCTTTGTCAGCTACCGTCATACTAATCTTTATGTGGCCCGTTGGTGCAATCGCTCACTTGTGGTCAATCATTAGTGCTGCAAGATTTAGATCTTATTATCCTTAAGTTTGTTTGCTGAGGTAAATTATCTCTGCTACCAAAAAACTCTTTGTATTATGGTGCCGCTTTCATGAAAGCGGCACCATATTCTTCCGAAATCTATAAGCCAAATATCATCAAATAACTTTTTCGATTACATCAATCGTTTTAATTAACACCCATTTTCCTAATTCTGAGCCTATACTTTTTAAACCAACACGAAGAACTTATTAAATTCGTATTGATGGCGAACCTGTATAGTCTTGCAAATAAAATTCTTGCCTAGCTGCCTATGCCGTTCGCAATTTATTCATTGAGTTATTTAAGGATATAGGAAATGAAAAGAACCACATTTTTTACGGCAACTCGCATTGCTAGCATAGTAAGTATGCTATTAATGTCAGGTATTGTTACTGCAGAGACACCTGAAATTAGCAAACCTAAAGGGGCTGTTGGAACAGGTATGGCCGTGCCAAATCAAGCTAAAACAAACCAGTTTTGGTGGCCGGAACAGCTAAACTTGTCTCCACTGCGCGATCATGATGCTCGTTCAAACCCTTATGGGGCAGACTTCAATTACGCAGAAGCCTTCAAGAAGTTAGATTTAGCAGCAGCTAAAAAAGATATCGATAAACTCCTAACAACATCACAAGATTGGTGGCCCGCTGATTTTGGTAACTATGGCCCTTTCTTTATTCGTATGACATGGCACAGTGCTGGAACTTACCGAACTCTCGACGGGCGCGGTGGTGCAGGCGGCGGTCAACAACGATTTGAACCATTAAATAGCTGGCCAGACAACGGCAACTTAGATAAAGCCCGCAGGCTGCTTTGGCCAATTAAGATGAAATATGGTGAAGCACTTTCTTGGTCTGATCTCATGGTACTCGCAGGCAATGTGGCACTTGAAAACATGGGTTTCGACACCTATGGTTTTGCAGGCGGTCGCGCTGATGATTGGGAGCCAGATTTAATCTATTGGGGTCCCGAAATTGAGATGCTCGCAAGTGATCGAGAAGATCGTGAAGGCAAGTTACAACGTCCACTTGGTGCAACTCATATGGGCTTAATTTATGTGAATCCCGAAGGTCCAAAAGGTGTTCCTGATCCTCTAGGCTCGGCGAAAAACATACGGGTTGCATTTGAACGCATGGCAATGAACGATGAAGAGACGCTTGCTTTGATAGCTGGCGGCCATACCTTTGGAAAGATGCACGGTGCCCACAAGCCAAAAGATTGTCTAGGTGCTGAACCTGCTGCAGCAGGTACTGAAGAGCAAGGCCTAGGCTGGAAAAACAAGTGTGGCAAAGGCCATTCAGAGGATACAGTAACGAGCGGCCTAGAAGGTGCGTGGACCCAAGCTCCAACACGCTGGACTTCCTTGTATCTTAGCAACTTACTTAATTTCGAGTGGAAGCAAACACGCAGCCCTGCGGGGGCAATTCAGTGGATACCAACTGATGAGTCTCTTCATAAAGCTGTGCCGGATGCGCATGTGAAAGGCAAGTTTAACCCACCAGTGATGACGACTGCTGATTTGGCTTTGAAATTCGACCCTAAGTACAGAAAAATCGCTGAACGCTTTTTGGCAGACCCTAAAGAGTATCAGCTAGCCTTTGCTAAGGCTTGGTACAAACTAACTCACAGAGACATGGGCCCAAGAAGAAACTTCTTAGGGAATGAAGTGCCTGAAGATATTAAAATTTGGCAGGACCCTATTTCGAAAGATACTGAGTCGACAATTAATGCGAATGACCTTGTAAAACTCAAAGGCGAAATACTCAATTCTGGACTTAGTGTGTCTGAATTGGTCAGAACTGCTTGGGCGTCTGCAGCAAGCTATCGTGAGTCGGATATGCGCGGTGGTGCAAATGGTGCACGCCTTGCTCTAGCTCCGCAAAAGGATTGGGCTGTAAACAACCCTGCAGAAGTGGCGAAGGTGATGAAAGTCTTGAAGGACATTCAGAACGACGCAAATGACTCTTGGTTAGGCAGCGGTAAAGTCTCATTGGCCGATTTAATCGTACTTGGTGGCGCCGTAGCAATTGAAAAAGCAGCGCAAGATGCTGGCTACAAAGTTGATGTTCCTTTCACGGCAGGTAGAGGTGATGCAACGCAAGAGCAAACGGATGTAAATTCGTTTTCACTCCTAGAGCTTAACGCAGATGGTTTTAGAAACTATTTTGATGTTTCGAGTAGCTATAAATCACCAACGGAAATGCTAGTCGATAAAGCAGACCAACTAAACCTCTCTGTACCAGAAATGACAGTATTAGTAGGTGGTTTGCGCGCTTTAGATGCCAATTACAAAGGTGCAAAACATGGCGTACTAACGACTAAGCCTGGCACTTTGAGCAATGACTTCTTTGTTAACCTGTTGGACATGTCAACAGTTTGGAAAAAGTCTGCTGAAGAAGGCGTGTACGAAGGCAATGACCGCAAGACAGGTAAAACAAAGTGGACGGCAACGTCAGTTGACCTTATCTTTGGTTCAAACTCTGAACTGCGCGCTGTAGCGGAAGTATATGCTTTCGATACATCGAAGGAGAAGTTTGTGAATGACTTCGTAAGTGCTTGGGTTAAAGTCATGAACGCTGATCGGTAAGTAATACTTTAACTTGTAACAGAGCAACATGTGACAATGTAAACTGTGTCAGAGAGTCTGTGCCAAACTAATCTGTGACATAATGTCTGTTGAAATAATGTCTGTTGAGATAATGTCTGTTGAAATAATGTGTTGCGATACAGCAAACTGAGATGAAATCGCCTGTGAGATACCCCTCACAGGCGATTTTTTTATGGATACTAACTAACCTGCGTCATCAACCGACTCCATCAAGCCCATTGGCATCCAAGGAGCACCTGCTTCTAGCAATGACTGCTTAAATGCCGGGAATTCTGTTAGAAGCAAATTATCCAACTGTGGCTGCAAAATACCAAGTGCATCTTGTACTATTACCATCTGTTCTTTCTGAGTAGATGTTAAGCCCCAAGTATTTGCCCTAGCGAACTCAATCATAAACAAACGACTAGCTATAGTGCTTGGCGAGGTTCCCATTCCGCTTCTGGAGCTTTGACCGTAAAGCAACTCTTGAGCAGAAAGGACAGCGTCGCGTAGTTTATGATAACGAGTTTCCATTTCGCTAGTCACTGCCGATGAGCGATCTAAAGCCACTCTAAAAGATTTCAACTGCGCATTTAAGTCCTCAATTTGACTGCCTGCCATTGATACTTTGCGTCTAAGATCTTCCACTTTGAGCAACATGCTTGAACGCTCTAAGGGAGATACACCACCAGCAACGGTTTCTTTATGCAGAGGTTTAACCACAAAAGTAACAGCTTCGGTCAGGTCCCTAGTTTGACTATTAACAGTAGAGTGCAAACTTGCTGAATAAGTGCCCGGTGCAACTAACGGCCCCACATCACCAAAAAAGCTAGGGTAAGTTCCAAGCGCATTTGCTGAAGGGAAACGTAAATCCCAAGTCACTCGATGAAGGCCTTTTTCCGCTTTGGCTGCGACTTTACGTACTATGTCGCCTTGCGCATTTTTGATAATCAAATAGACGCTTGGCTCTGCTTCTCGCAGCTCCGTCTCAACATCATCCCATGCTGGGTATAGCGGAAATTTACCATCTTCTAGCAGTTTCTTTTCTTTCTCTTCCCTTTGCTCTTTTAAAGACTTGAAGCCATCGCGTAGGTAGTAAGTGAAGGTAGCGCCAAATTCAGGATTTTTTGCTTGATATTCAAAGTCGCCATGTGAATCGGTATGCATAGTTTCAGGAATGTACCAAAGCGCGTCACGAGAAGTGAATAGTAGTGCTTCTTCCTTCAAGCTTTCTTTGTTTATTTTACGCAGTGGAGAGTAATCATCGAGTATGTAGATACCACGCCCGAAGCTACCCGCGACCAAATCATTTTCTCTGCGCTGAATCTTCACGTCACGGAACGCTATCGTAGGCACGCCGCCGTTTAGTTCTGTCCACGATTTACCACCATCCACAGTGAAAAATAAACCAAACTCAGTACCGATGAACAACAAGTCTTTATTCACATGATCCTGAACAATGCGCCATACCAAATGTTTGTCTGGTAAATTTGAGGCTATCGACTTCCATGTTTTTCCGCGATTAGTGCTCTTAATTAAATACGGCTTATAGTCACCGTATTTATGATTATCTAAGGCCGCATATACCGTGTCTTTATCAAATAAATCGGCGCGAATATCATTTATATAGGCTGTTTCTGGGATGCCTCTTATATCGTCAATTTCATAAGCCTTCCAATCTTTACCACCATTGGATGTCACTTGAATAAGACCGTCATCCGTGCCCGCATAAAGAATATTTTCATCCAGTGGCGACTCTGCAATGTTAGCGATGGTATTGAAATTCGACATTGCCAATAAATCAAAGCCAGAATCAACTGACCATGTGCGATCCATAACCGGCATATGCATTCGGTTTTCATTCTTGGTTAAATCACCAGAAATGACCTGCCAGCTATTGCCTCTATCATCCGAGCGCCAAACGCGATGAGAAGCGTGGTACAAACGTTTAGGATCGTGACTAGACACCAAGATAGGTGCATCCCAGTTATATCGCTCGCCCGGCTCACCTGCTTTCGATTGCGGTTGAATAGAAACATACTCACCTGTTTTACGGTGATAACGCGCTAAATTACCTTGTTGGCGTTGACCATAAACGATATCAGGGTTACCTGGTTCAGTCGCAGGTTGATGACCATCCCAATCGAGGATCAAGAACCAATCGTTGTTTTTGATGCCGTGGACTTTGGTAGTGCGTGAAGGACCGCCTTGCGAAGAATTATCCTGTGTACCACCATATACGTAGTAGAAAGGTTCGCTGTCATCTACCGCAATTTTGTAGAATTGAGTAATAGGCATGTTCGAAAGAAAACGCCACTTCTGCATACCATCTTGGGTTTCATAAATGCCACCATCACTGCCCACCAGCAGAAAGTCTTTATCGCTAGGGTGAAATGCAATGGCATGATCATCAACATGTTTGTACTTCACATTAATTGGCGTCCATGTTTTGCCGCCATCATCACTGTACTTGGTATAGTTGCTAGCCATATAAATGCGGTCGAAACGATGTGGGTCGGCGAATATTTCTTGATAGTAATGCGGACCTGTTCCTCCGCCAACTTCGTCCGACATTTTAGTCCAGCTAGCACCTTGGTTGTCAGAGCGAAATAATCCTCCTTTACGCTGATTAAGCTCAATGGCTGCATAAACTACATCAGGGTTTATCTGAGAAATTGCCAAACCAATTTTACCCATGTCCGTTTTAGGTAAGCCTTCGCTTAATTTCCGCCAAGTTTTGCCACCGTCGTCAGAGGCGTGAATAGCTGAACCAGGGCCCGTTCCAACGTAGGCTGCTAGTGTTCTTTGTCTTTGCCAAGTAGCGGCATAAAGCTTGTCTGGGTTTCTGGGGTCAATGACTAACGAAGTAACACCAGTCCATTCATCTGTCTTTAAAACATTTTCCCAAGTTTCACCGCCATCTATCGTTTTGAACAAACCGCGTTGGCCACCTTTGGACCAAAGAGGGCCCTGCGAAGAAACCCAGACTGTATTTGAATCTGTTGGATGAACGATAATATCGGATATATGCTCAGATTCTTTCAGTCCCATATTTTTCCAAGTTTGCCCGCCATCGAGTGAGCGATAAACACCATCACCAAAGCTCAAATGACGTCCACCATTATTTTCACCCGTGCCTACCCAAATAATGTTCGAGTTGCTTGGATCTATCGTTACGTCACCTGTTGAATACACTGCTTGTGAATCGAATATTGGCTTCCAAGTGATACCACCATTTTCGGTTTTCCAAACCCCGCCTGAACCAACCGCAACGTACCAAGTAGAGGGATCATTTGGATCCAGTTCAATATCTGCAATGCGCCCCGACATATACGCAGGCCCTATATTCCGTAGCTTCATTCCGGAAAATAGCTCATCGCTCATTAGTTCGTTTTTGTCTTTTTTTGCTGCCTGTAGAGGCGAGGATACAAGCGCTGCCAGTAATAGGACGGCGGTAATCAGTTTCATATTTATCTCCAGTCACTTTTCGATAAATCAAATTAAAGGTCGATACTTCATTATTATTTTGTAGTAAGAACAGTAATTTATAGCATGTTTTTTGACATTTTGCGTAACTTCGAATTAGATTTGTTAGCCAGAATTAAAGCAAACACAAATATTGTGACTTAAGCTAGGTTGCGTATTTGTAAGATTCAGCTCTGCAGGTCTATAATGAAGAAAACCCATCTTAATTCTAAGATGAATAATACTAGAAAAATCCATGATGATTATTAGGTGATATATGAACATGCATCGTTTTATGATTTCCAAACAAAGTTTTTACGTTGTATTTTTTACAACACTTTGTCTTTTATTACTGCCCTTAGTTGCGATGCAATTCACAGCTGAAGTCAATTGGGGTTTGGGTGATTTTATTGTCGCGGGAGTACTGTTTTCCTTTTTTGGGTATTTGTACACAGTGCTTACCAAATCATCTGCAAATATTGGTAGAAGAATGGCTGTTGGTGTGTTGGTGATGGGTTTGTTTACCTTAGTTTGGTTGAGTCTTATTTAGCTTAAAAGTCATACTCGTCCCTGAGCTTACGCAGGTAGTTACGGACAGATCGTTACCGATGGATAGTTACGGACAGATAAATACCGACAGATAGCGACTGACTATGCTGAACAACACAGTCAGTAATATCTTCCTAACTTTAAATAGCTATTTTTTGCTAGCTTGAAATACTTATACTCAAAACTTTCTTGCACATTTAGCTGCTCTTAAAGTCCCCAGCATTCCCAACATGAATAACCAACTGATGCCAGAAACAGGGGCTTGATTGACTGTCGCTGGCGTAGAGGTTGAGTCAATAACCACTGGATCGATCTGAGTGGGATCGTACACTTCCGCGGTTTGTGCTCCTGGCGGCTCCCCAGTGCCCGCAAAGTCAAAACTAACAATTAAATTTGATATAGTCTCCCCGAAACCCAAGGCAAAACTCGGGTCCCATGCAAGTAAATCGATGTAGCCATCTTCCCCAGAGAAAAAAGCCCCAGGCTGCTCTACGATAATATCCCATTCAATAGAAGATGGCCCACTCACTAACGCGAGATTGTCATAATTCAAATCATCAAAGTAAATAGCAAACCACTCAATGTCAGTAGCGCTATCGTTGGTTACTGTGTAATTATATTGCCAAGTATTCCCTGAGATATTGCTCAAACTAGCGTTGATGAGCAAAGCCTGGGCAGTTTGGAAGCTACCTAGTATATTCAGCGTAAGAGCCAAAACTATAAGACGAAAAGTCATTTTCTACTCCATTCCATTAAATTAAAACGTTAATTCTCTCGATGAGAATATAGGTGTTTGTACAATGCACCTTTCGTCGACAGGCGTATAAATAGTTTCCATTAGACGAGAATTGATTGACACTTCTTCGTAAAGCTTGTCTTGATTTGACTGCCCTGCTAGTGAAACAGAAGAAAACAGACTTTCAATCAGCGTTATCGCATATTGGGTGTAGAGTTTACCGCCGCACTGAGAAACTATATCTAGTTTAATTTCCTCAATAAAACGTCCCTGAGCTAAGTGCAATCTAATTTTAGGACTCAAAGAGTCGAGATATTTCGTGAATTGTAAATCGTCTTGGCTAACGAACGTGCCGCGAGGTGAGTTAGGGTCATTTAGGACTCTCGCTGAATCGCTCCATGCGATAATCTTTGTCCAATCTCTATGGCTTGCACTTTGAGCCTCGCCGGGTAGGTCCTCGCCCAAAAATAAAAACATGCCTATTTCAGCAGGTGCTGTTGGCGGAGGTGGCGGAGGTTCAACATACAAATCGCCAGTGACTTCCCAAACTAAGTCAGCCAAACTAGGTCGTAATGAGGTATTGATGCGAATAACCAAGTTTTCGCTTCCGCGTGCATTTCCAGTACTACCTATAAATCCAAAGTCTATCTTTTCGCTACTTACAAGCGTAATGCCATCTGGTAGTGCAATTAACTCAGCTTGCACATTCTCAAACTCTCGTGACCCTTCATTGAAGGCTAGGACACTGATTGTGTATTCTGTGGCTCTTCGTGCGACTCGGCGACTACTGACTAATTGAAACGAATCATTATCAACAAATACTTCAGGACTAATGACAGACGCTAGAACAGGAGTAGGTGGTATAGCTAGAACCCCGACTAACAATACAAAAGCAAGAGTAAAACTTCGCTTAAGTGATTTCATAATAATTTCACCTTTTAGTGAGATGGTGAATGTTATAGCTTTTTATTCTCTTCAATATTCCAACCTTCAGAGAATTCGCCACCCGCGGAGCCATCGTTGTTTCGTTTTGTGTAGGTCCATTTTATCTCGGTGTAGCCTAACGTGACTTGTTCGCTTAAACGGTCCTCACCAACACTCGCACTAGAACTAAAGCTTGTGATGTAAACGTTTGTCAGCTCAACCTCATAGAATACAAAAGGTTCAGGTCCGCTGCCGGCGGTTGTCACAAAAAGGGTCGCAGTGGGGCTTGTAGACCCCTGTGCCATTTTTAATCTTAGTGCTGGGCTTGATGAATCTAGCCATTTGACTATCGAGATATTCTGAAAACTGGGTACTGAATTGATACGGCCAGAGCCATTGTCAACGTTACTTGCACCCTCGCTAAAAGAAAGTACTTCGATTGAGTCTCTAAACGTACTGTCTTGACTTTCACCGTCAACGCCATCGAATTTTAAAAACATCTGGACGCTAGCATTAGCAAGTAAAGTGACACTGAATAATGCAAGTGTTAGTGCGCATTTTATGGGAGTTAAATTTGAGCGAGAGGATTTCATGATATTCCTTAAAACATTTAAGCAAATAACACGAACGATTGGATTTTTGTGCAAGCGATTCGAGTCATTGCTTTGGTAAACAAACCTAGCTACAGGATAATTTCTATAAGCTAGAATGTGCCCCAACACAACGTTCTAATACGGCTTGACTTAGAGTCAGAGGATAGCGAATTAACGAGATATATAAAATATAGCACAAGATTAGAATTGCACAAAAAATACACAAATTAAGTTTTATAAAAGCCCATCTTTAGTGAACACATTAGCGGTATATTAAAAGGAATGTCTAATAATAGTAGCTAACAAGCTTGTTTTGGAGAACCATGCTACTATGCTTATCTGCCTCACTTCCTGCGCAGATTTTCACTTTACTTTGGAGAGGCATATGAAATTTAAGTTAGTCCATGAGACGACTTATTCGTTTAGTGAAGATGTGTTTTTAGAACCTCATTATCTTAGGTTTAGACCAAAGCAAACGCCATTTAGTGACCTTATTGACTTTTCTATCGTTCTTGAGTCTGAGCCAGACGGCTGCAGCGTGATTGAAGATGAAGAACATAATGTGGTCGACTTTTGTTGGTTTGGCAATTTAACAAATAAACTAAGGATTACCGCTAAGAGCACGGTGCAAACTAAGGAATACAATCCATTTAATTTCCTTATTTACCCTGACTCATTCAATACTATTCCTTTTAGCTATTCCGAACACCAACATCATATTCTCTTTGCAGCCTTACAAAAAATGAAACTCAGTAGTGAACTGTCTGACTATGCTGATTGCGTGCTAAAAGAGTCCGGCTCGAACACCATTAATTTCGTCTCGAATATCACAAAGAAAATACACAAAGACTTTACCGTAGAGTATCGAGAACTTGGCTCACCAATGTCTCCAAGCTCCTGCTTTTCGATAAAAAAAGGTTCATGCAGAGATTTGTCTTGGATGTTAATAATGCTGCTACGAAATTACGGCATTGCCGCGCGCTTTGTAAGTGGTTATTTCTATTTTGATATGGACCACCCTACCTATGAACTGCACGCTTGGGCTGAAGTTTTTATTCCGGGTATCGGCTGGTTGGGTATTGATCCTAGCCACGGTATTTTAACAGGAAATACTCATTTCCCAGTGGCTTCCAGTGCTATTCCTGAAAATACAATGCCTGTCACAGGTGGAATAAGAGGCAGTGCGACTTCACAACTTGTGACCAAACTAAAGATCGAGAAATACTAGTTAATTCATAAAATTAGCTTATATCATTGTCTTTTTCAATAAGGACAATAGCCACATTGTCTATAACGATCGAAATCAAAATCCTAGTCTGGATACGTATAACATCCGCTCTCACCTTTGGATCAGCAGAAAGATGTTGGCGCTGTTATTTCTGTATGTAATTTGTCATGTCCAAATTGTGCCTGAGAGGTTACAATAATTTCATAATAAAAATAATAGTAAGTCATTATGAAAAAATTAGTCCTACTCCTACTTAGCCTCTCAGTAACAGCGTGTGTCGTCTCAGTTAGTGACAATAGTCGTCCATCTTCACAACAGCAGAAGCCTGAAGTCGCTATCGATAACAAGCAAGGCTTTTCTGAGCAACGGCTGCTGCGCATTAACACAAAAATGCAGGAATACATCGACCAAGGAAAACTTGCTGGCATTATGACCTTGGTTGCTCGCAACGACGAAACGGTGCATTTTGCCGCACAAGGAATGCAGGACCTTGCAGCAGGCAAACCTATGCAGCGCGATACTATTTTCCGTATTTATTCTATGAGCAAACCGATTACTACGGTGGCTGCATTGACTCTGTGGGAACAGGGCAAGTTTCATATGAACGACCCAGTAGCTTGGTACCTGCCTGAATTTGCCAATATGAAAGTGTATGTTAGCGGTAGTGGCGAAGATATGATCTTAGAAGATGCAAAGTCCCCTATTCGCATCATTGACTTATTTACTCATACTGCAGGCTTCAGTTATGGATTTTCAGGCAGTGAAGTTGACAAGTTATACCGAGCTTCTCCTATGATGCAAGGTAAGACTCAACCTGAAAACGTACTGTCTGAACTTGCCAAATTACCCCTTAATCACCAACCTGGGACTCAGTGGAATTATGGTGTGAGCACCGATGTCATCGGCTTTTTGGTAGAAAAACTCAGCGGTATGAAGTTGGGCGATTATGTTGAGCAAGAAATACTAGAACCACTAGGCATGCTTGATACTGGATTCTATGTTCCAGCAGACAAAGCACATCGATTAGCCGAGATATATACAATGAATAAATCTCGCAGCACTGTCGTTATGGAAAACGAACCTCTTGGCGACTACCTTCAAAACCCTGCCGTTCATAACGGTGGTGGTGGAATGGTGTCGACTATGGATGATTACCTCATTTTTGCTCGCATGTTACTGAATGATGGCGAAGTCGATGGCGTTCGCATTTTAGGTCGCAAAACCGTCGAGTACATGCGTTCGAATCACTTACCTGAATCCATGCTCCCTTATAGCTCAGGAGCTCCTGGTCAAGGATTTGGTTTAGCAATGTCGGTTAGTATGGATCCAAGTCAAATGCTGCATATGGCTTCTGCAGGAAACTTTGGCTGGGCAGGTTTAGCCTCTACCTATTTTCGAATCGACCCTGTTGAGAATATGATCATCATCGGCATGGCACAATTTATCCCAAGTGGTACCTATCGCTACACCGATGATTTGAGAAACTTAAGCTACCAAGCATTAATTGATAGCTCAAATAAAGAATAGAAAACGACAGTGTCTTTTGAAGCAAGTTCGCGGATGCTTTAGCGTTATTATCTAAGCATTCGCGCTAGGTCTTGCCGATACCCTTTTATACCACTCAGCCAAAGCGGTATGCTCTTCCTTCATGCGCACATCGACAACACGACCGAAGTCAATTGAACACATCGTAGTAATGTCTGCTATCGAGAATTCATCTCCCGCTACGTAAGGGCTAGTTTCCAGTCGCTTGTTTAGCACACTTAAAAACTTTGTCGCATTGATCCCAGCCTCAACTCCGAATTCTTTAATAGGGTTCATGCGATCTTTGAAATAGCCTGTAGTATGTTGAAAGCACATTCCAATTTGCATAAACAAACAAAATTCAACCTGCCTTGACCACATCGCTATTTGTGCTTTTTGCAATGGCGTTACACCGAATAAAGGCGGCTCTGGCTGAAGTGCCTCAAAATACTGGCATATTGCGTCACTTTCACTAATGCAAGTTCCATCATCGAGTTCTAAGATTGGAATTTTGCCGATTGGATTTTTAGCGCGCATTTCTGCTGATAGATTTTCGCCCTTCTGCAAATCGACTTGAACATACTCCATTGGGATATTTTTCTCTGCTAAGAATATCCTAACTCGTCTTGGTGTGGGCGCAGTTTTCGTATCGTATATTTTCATAGAGTCGTTTCCTTTTAGAATATCTCAAACCCAAGTGGGCAATATTTTAAGCCCCGATGAAATTACTATACTCCAGTAAGCCGATACCTTACAGGTTTGATAGACCTTTTTTCTATTCTTATTTTTTATACGTTTGAATATAGTTTACTGACATATCGGTGCTTAGACGCCAGCGTTTACTGAGAGGATTATAAGCCATTCCAGACTCACCAACTTGAGTTAATCCAGAGAAGCTAGCCATGTCATGAAGCTCAACAGGACGAACAAACTTGCCCCAACTGTGAGTGCCGATCGGCAAATAACGCAACACATACTCTGCGCCAATAATAGCAATGGTATAGGATTTAATAGTGCGATTAAGGGTTGCTAGGATCACAAAACCGCCATCTTTAGTAAGCGCTGAGCACTCTTCAACAAGTGAATTTTGGTCTGGTACATGCTCAAGCACTTCGGCATTGATCACTACATCAAATTGACTACCTTGTTGAACAAGGTCTGTTGATAGCATATGTCGGTAATCTATATCGAGATCAGACTTCAAGGCATGACGTTTAGCAACTTCAACACTCATCGCACTTGCATCAATGCCGGTTACATTGGCACCTTGTTTCGCTAAAGCTTCACATACAAGCCCACCGCCGCTGCCTAGATCGAGAATATTTAGACCTTGCAAACAGTTTTTTGCGTTAGCATCTCTTTCAAAGTGCTCGCATATTTGCGGGATAAAATAACTGATGCGAGCCTGATTAAAGATAAGTGCGGTTTTATACTTACCCTGCGGATCCCACCAAGATTCAGCAAGTTGATCAAATCGCTCGATTTCTTCTGATGAAATGTTCTTAGCACCTTCATCTTTTTTTGATAAATGACTAAGCTTACTTTTATCTAACATCGTATTAATCTACCTTAAGTGATAATAAATAAGTAATACTGCTTATTACGCAATATAGAATTTTAGGACTACAAATGGCAAATCAAAAAAATGTGTTGGGTACAACCTTAAAATTATGTTGTGGAAATTCGGGCTATACACGAGAGGGTTTTTGTTATGTTCCTGAAAGCGACATTGGTAATCATAGTGTTTGTGCAATTGTGACAGAAGAGTTTCTCAGCTACTCAATGGCACAAGGCAATGACTTAACAACACCAAACCCAATGTATGAATTCGAAGGGCTTAAACCCGGAGATCGCTGGTGCTTATGTGCAATGAGGTGGCGTGACGCTTTGTACATGGGAGTTGCCCCAAAAGTGGATCTTGAAGCAAGCAATGAAGCTGCACTTAGTATTATTCCGCTTGAAACCTTGAAAGAATACAGTCACAAGTAGCGCTCGCTTTAGTTTTCTAGGCTCACAAGAAAGCCACAAACTAAGCGACAAAAAGCAAAAAAAAACCCGCAATTCTCATTGCGGGTTTTTATTATTTTAGTTCAAATTAGAACTTATAGCGTCTTCTTGCTAAACCACCAAGAGTAAGTAGAGCTACTAATAGGAAGCCTAAGCTACCACCATCAGATTTCTTCTTATCACCTTCGATGACTACAGCTGTGCTAGCACGGATAATTTCAGCGCCGCCAGTTGTTTGAGTTAACACTACAGAGAAACCAAGGTCTTCACTAAGGTCTGTATTCACAGTGTTGATTGTAATCGCTTTAGGAGATGTATCACCATCTTCCCAAGTCAATGTACCTTCAACCGCGATGAAGTGAGTACCTTGTTTAGCTGTACCGTTACCTAGCTCGAAATCAACGCTTACTGCGAAGTCAGAACCACCAACGCGGTTAACCATAACAATTGCAGGTTGACCATTTGGCACTTTAGTTTCTACGTTAGCTAGTGAAACATCACCAGGAACCGGTGCGAAAACACCTAGAGAAACAGCAGTACTTGAATCAGCGTATGGCGTGTTACCAGAGGTAATCATTTGCGCAGAGTAAGAACCCGTTGCAATACCATTAGTATCAAACTCTAATTCAATATCAGTTGACTCACCAGCTGCTACTGAACCAGAAACCATAGAAGTCTGAGATACCCATGGAAGGTTCTTCCAATCACAGAAGTTAGTTTCACCGCTTTCGAAAGCAATCAAACCACCTAGTGAACGCGAAGGAGTCCAAAGCGTACCATCACACTGTGCAGCAAGGCCTGACTGTTCGCCTCCAGCTAGTGGATCAACTGGCAATGCATCGCTAGGAAGCAAGTTAAAGCCATTCAATGCCGACATTTCAGCTGAGTTCGCATCAAGAACTACCACATCAAATGCAGTTGTTGTGTTCTGCATAACATATAGTTTTCCAGAAACTGGGTTAAGAGCTAGACCAGAAATAGACAGGCCAACATTAACCGAGCGTAACAACGTACCATCAACAGTGAACTGGTGAATGATGCTGTCGTTCCAAGAACCTGAGTAGAAAGTGTTAGTAATTGGGTCATAAGTTAAACCACGCTGCGACGTACCAAATGCAGGGCAGATTTGCTGACCAGTTACTTCAAGCGCTACCGGGTCTATTTCATGGATACAGTTGTCATCACCGACTTCAACCTGCCACAACATACCTGTACGGTTGTTATAAGCCATGTCAGCGCTGAATATTGCAGAAACTGCAGCATTGTCGATTGTGTTACCAGTAAACGCACCCGTTGAATCATATTCAAAGATTGCATCCGCTGGAGCACCACCGGCAGCTAAGTCACCTAGGTAGAAGTTACCAGTGTCTTGGTCTACAGCAACACCCCAAGGGAATGCCATTTGTGGTGTACCGAATCCACCTAATACGTCAGAAGAAGCCTGAGGTAGGTTAAGTGATTTCTGGTCAACAACATAACGTGCTTTCGTAGCATCAAGGTCAGTTAGGTTCTTAGGACCGAAGTGACGTGAAGATGAATGGAAAGGACCCGTTACTTCAGGTGTAGAACCTTGAGCAGGTGCCGTTGTAAATAGGATTAGGTAGTCGCCAGAAGCAGTACCTGTATTCTCCAGAGTAATTGAAGAAGTACCTACACGACCTTGCGTTACATTAACTGTTGCTAATGAATCAGCAATTGCAAACTGTGGTGCATTCAAAGCTACTGGTGTAGTTGGTTCTACATCAGCTGCAGCAACTACAGATGTTTCATAGTTAGTGAACGAAACAGAGATTGTCTCTTCGTCAGCTGGTACAAATATTGAGAAGTAACCGTTAGCGAACTCAGCACTGCCTGTAGACATTGTAGTTACAGTATCGCCTTGCGTTGAAACTGTAGCTCCATTAAGGGCCGTCATTGTGTTTGCATCAGTTACAATGCCGCGAACAATAGAACCGTCTAGCGCAACACATTCGTTACCGCCAATGGCAATATTGTCAACAATTGCATACCATTCCCAGTCAGCTGTATAGTTCCAACGAAGTTGGAAGCTAGTCGCACCAGAAATTGAAGCATCTAAATCAACACTCAATCTTTCTGCTCTATTGGTTGCAGGAATTTCTAAAATAGAAGCCCATGCACCGCCATCAACACTGATTTCAAGGTTATAAACTTCACCACCTACATAAGTTCTGAACCAGCTATCAAAAACAAGAACAGAAGATGATAGGTCAGCAACCGTGATAGCGCTTGAAGTTAGAGTACTTGAAGTAAGACCAGGACCAGCTGCATCACTGTCGATCATGGCTGCTTCACCAGAACCTAAAAGATCGCCACGTGTGCTTCCAGAGCCAGCTTCCCATACGCCACCAGTTGTGCCATTGTCAGCAATAGTCCAACCAGTAGGTGGTACGCCACCAGTGAAGTCTTCAGCGAATGAAGGTTCAGTGAATCCGTAACCCTTAGCAGTACAGCTTGCTAAAACAGTAAGGTCAAAGTTTTGAGTCGAATCAGCAGCAGGAGTAAAGTCAACGCTTTGAGCGATATAACCTTCATCAGCAGACATTGCTGTCATTTTGATAAGTGTTCCTTCGAACAAATTCATGCTGAATGCGCCTGTTACAGGATTAGTGTAAGTAGTTAGGCGTGTACCTGGAGCATCAACAACAATTTCTGCAAATAGTGGAGATCCAAGACCAGAACCATCAGCAACAATACCTGTTACAGTTACTGGTGTAGCAGCTTCTAGGCTAAAGTCTACAGCTGTCTCTTCGTCTTCTACTACTTCAACATCAGCAGTTTCAGCGCCGTTCCAACCATATTTAAATGCAGAAACAGTGAAGTCATCGCCTACAGGCAATGTAGCAGTGTAAACACCTTCGCTATTTGATCTTGCAGTTAAAGCACCAATAGTAACTTGAGCATCAGCAATTGGGTTACCAGCAGTATCAGTGATTGTACCTGTGATAGTACCTGAAGGGCCTGCAACACAGTCGTCGAACTTCACGCTACCGATATAAGTGCTCCAACCACGAGTATCGTCGTTTTCAGCTTTATAGTACTCAGTGGTATACCACATAGTACAATCATCAGTAGGATCAATACTTAAGCTTGAGTAATCACCCCAGCGGTTTACGCCGCCTTGTGATGCTTCACCCGCTTTAATTTCTAATTCTGGCACAGTCAAAACGTTATCAGGATCAGATTGTGAACGACCACTGAAACGGATTGATGGGAACAAGTCCTCACCAGAAACGCTATAACCAACACCGATGTTACCAACAGCATCCATTGCAGCACTACCCATCCAACGAGAGTTACCATCGTCTAGGTTGAAAGTACCGTTTTGAGCTAATGTAGGCATACCTGCATCGTCTAAATCAATTTCATACCAACGAACACCAGCAATGTCATTGTCAGTAGCAGAACCGATAACCGTATGGTTAGCTACTAGCTTATGCTGAGTACCACCAAGGTTACGGTACGCTAGACGGAACATCATACGTTGGCCGATCGCGTCTAAGTTTTGCGAATTCGGTTGCTCTATACAATCACGGCTAAAGCTACAAACTGCACCGCTGTATGCGCCAACAGTAAGTGTATCAGCTAGTGTAAATGAGCTATTAGTTGTGTCATTCCAGTCAACATCGAAATGCCAAACATTCAATTCACCCGGGTTATCTGCAGTAACGAAAATACCAGGCATATCGTTTGGCGGTAAGAAAATACCGTCAATGTCAGCTGGCATCGGCGTAAACGCATCTGGCTGAGATGTTTCTAAGTCGATAATAACCTGTTGAGCAGGTTGCCCAGCAAGCATCTTGTCACGTTCATATGCAACAACACCTGAACCAGTAAAGCTGTTACCAGTAAATTGGTTTACACCAGCATAGTAAGCGTCTGTCCAAACACCGTAATGCGGGTAATCGTTAAATTTAACGTCACTATAAAGGAAGTCATACAGGTAGTATTCGCCAGTTGGGTCACCTGTTTGAGAAATTGCAATACATGCACGGTTGTTGTTGAAGCCACTCGGGAATGCAAATTGAGTGATCATCCAACGATCGGCTTGCGAATCATAAAGAACGATTGGGTCACCGTTGTTGTTAGATTCACAAAGACCACCAAAGCCATCCCACAATACATTGATTGCAGTTGGAGCTAGTAGTTCATTACCTTCTTTATCCCAAACACCAAGTGCCACGTTAACCGTTTGCACAATGTGGTTAGGGCCAACATCAGCGTTTGTATCTGGTGGTGCCACACCTGTAACGTTACCCAAGCCGTCGAAGCCTGTGCCTATCGTTACATTTGAAGCAGAGTTACGCTGGAATTTGCCGCCACTAGTTACTTCGTATTGAATAACACTGTCAGCTGGCATATCGGCCGCTTTATCGAGATATTCGGAAACCATTGGATAGCTAAAGTTAGGTACAACATAGCCTAAATCTTCTCCAGGGACTTTATCACCTGAAGCACGCATCTTGTTAACACGTGAAGGCGTCAGTCGAGGTAAAGGCTTAGCAACATCACGAAGCGCCTTACTTAGTTTTGGCTTTGAAAGCATTGATTGAATTTGTGAGTTTTTGTCATTTGCTTGTGCAACACCTGCAACACTAGCTAGACCAAAAACACCCAACCCACAATAGGTGGTTATTTTTTTAATATATGTAGACACGTTCCCTGCCTTTTTTTGTTTGAATGTGACGATATGCATGCTCTTACTAGGTTCATAAGTATTATTATTTGCTAGTCACGATTGTTGAAGAAGTTACATAGAAGGAGAAAGTCCATCCATGCAAGTTCCCTGATGGTTATGTAAAAACCATGTAAACTCTAGTATGCCAACTTGAAAATAGAAGTAAACTAAAAAAGAAAATGAATTGTGTAGAAATGTAACTTCAATAAGGGGAATAGGAACTAAAAAAAACTATCTCATTGTTTAATCTATCTTTTCATCTTCTTTATCAGTGTCTTTTTTAATCAACTTTTTTGGGTGTGGATGATTTGGAATTTCACACTCCCCGAATTCGTTACGAAATTTGTCATCGCAAGTCACAATTAATTTATTGGCATCGGACTCACTGAGTTCTTTTAAGCTTTTTGAAGAACGCTTTAATTGTTCGCACTTAATTTTATCTTCGGCTTGGCTACAATCGATTTCCGGGTTTAGCAATGGCACTACTTTTTTTTCTTCACTCATCGGATTTTCCTTGCATGCTTGTAAAAAAAATACTGCGAATATTACACTAAAAGTTAAGCGCAAATGCTTCATGGTAAATTCCCCTTATGCTATAGTCTCGGTGATTTCGGATTTGGCCGCTTATTTCCAAATTTAAAGCAAATATAAGCTCCAAAAGTAAACCCTGGTTTTATCAAGCGAGTATACTTTCTAGCAGATTTTGCAAACCGACATTGCGTCGTGAAATACAACTAACAACGCACTTAATAGTTAAATATATAATTAGAATAATATCCAATTTAACACTTTTTCATTTTACAAGTAATAAGAGTATCTGACCCTATGCAGCCGAATAGGTTTTTTCGTGTAAGTAAAATAGTTTCATACATGGCAATATGCCTCACTTTTAGCCTTCCATCTTATGCAAATGAGAGCGCGTCAAATGAGCGTGCTGTTAGAGAGAGTGCTGTTAGAAAGAGTGCTGTTAGAAAGAGTTCTGAAAGTGTAAGCAAAGAATTTAATGATGAAGCGCCTCATATCGAAACCATTTCAATTCGCAGCCAGCGCAACTTATTAGGTAACGAAGGCTTAGTTAACCAAAGTGTGGTTGGCATTAGCTTCGATCAACAAAATGACACTGAAGTGAGAGTTGCTGACTGGCTCGCCACACTTCCTGGTGTCGATATTTCCGGCCAAGGTGGCTTATTTCAAAGTTATAGCGTTCGTGGCTTTAGCCGATGGCGTTTGCGCACCGAAGTGGATGGGATTCCTATTTTCACTGATCGTCGTGCTGGCAATTCTGTCTCATTCGTACCTCAAGCGCTTATGTCTGGTCTAACGGTTGCGAAGGGACCAAGTTCAACCTTGTACGGTTCTGATGCTTTGGGTGGTGTAGTCAGTTTATTTACGACCGATTTTGGTTCTAACTCACTTGGGCTTGTAAGGGAAACTGACGGTGGTAACTCAGAAGTTTCAGCCAATTTCTCTTTGGATGCGGATCAACACCAACTACAGTCAGGTATCGTACACAGAGAGTCCAATCAGCGTGAAGATGCCAATGGAAATAAGCTGAATGATGGTTTTGAACAAACTACAGGCATGCTTAAATACAAAATCAATTTACAAGACTTTAATATCGAAGCGATGTTGCTGAGCAGCAAAGGCAGCGACATTGGAAAGAGTTCAGGTTTATACCCAGATGACCAAATCACTTACTACCCAAACGAGTTTCATAATTTAGCAAAGGTACAAATTAGCAAAACAAATGATTGGTTGTTAAGCGTCTATCATCATTACCAAAATTGGGATTCGGATACTTTACGAGTAGATTCCAGATCTAATTTCACTGAATATCAATCGAACACTATTGGTGCAACAGGCCTGTTATCGTTCTCATTTTTGGAAGGAAACGGGCGTGCAGGTTTTGATGCAGTGAGTCGTCGCGGTGTTGACATAAACGATAAAGAATATGACTTAAGTGGCAACTTAAACAGTGATGTAAAAATTTTAGAGGGACAACAAGATAATATTGGTATTTTTGTTGATCAACATTGGCGCTTTACTGACTTCAGTATTTCAGGAGGCATACGCTTTGATCAAATCGATCAATCAGAGAGTATCACGAACACTTCACACAGTGCCAAACGAGTCAATTATAGCTTTAATTCTGAGTGGCTGTTGAGCGATAACTTGGTGCTGCACGCAGAGTTTGGTACAGGCTTTCGTTTTCCTACCTTATCTGAACTCTACTACAATGGCCTAACACCGCGTGGAAATACTGTAGGCAACGCAGATCTGCAATCCGAGAAAAGCAGTGGTGGACAATTTACACTTGATTATAGTTTGAGTAAGAACTTGCAGTTCAACTTACAAACCTATTACTACGCTTTGGACGATTACATCGAACGTTTCCGGTTAGATAATGGTGACCGTACTTTTAGGAATTTAGATGAGGCAACAATTAAGGGTTTTGAAACTTCAATTAAGTGGCAAATGAATGATGAGGTTTCACACGAAATTGCATATCAACAACAAAGTGGCCGCGATAAACAAGAACAATACTTAGCCGACATTCTTGGTTCGCGACTAGATATAAAGACTCAGTGGCAATTTGCTCAATGGAGCGTTAGCAACCTAATTCAACACGGTCTAAGCCAAGACCGCGTCGCAGACGGTGAAGCCCCACTAGACAGCTACATCGAATGGTCTTTAAGCGTTGCTTGGAATTTGAGCGAGAATGTGAAAATGAGTGTGTATGGCAAGAATCTTTTAAACGAAGATGTCAGAGCCGCGGCTGATGAAGATGCTCCACAAAGACAAGGAAGACACTTCGGTCTGAAGTTAAATTATTTGTTTTAGGCTCTAGCAGTTTTTGGGCTCTAGCAGTTTTAGGCTCTAGCAGTTTTAGGCTCTAGCATAAGGCTAATCTTGCTGCTGCTCCCATTCATGTAACTTTTGTTTGGCCAAGGCGTCTACTTTCGCTTTATTTTGCTCAATCCACCAGCGTTCCATAATACGCACATTTTTTTGGTTCGCTTTGTAAAACAAATCAACGACATCACCGACTACCGGAATAAAGCCCAAGCCAAAGTCGATAATGGCGTTGCGTAACATCGCTGTCTGCAATGCCTTTGGGATGCCTAACTTGCGTCCTAAATGCACTATACGAAATGACGCGAGTAGCATTGTTGCATCACCAACAACTGGCACTAAACCGACTAAGAAATCCAAACCAACTTTTATTCCGACAAATGGAACTTTAACCGCTGTATCTAATAAGTTAGCAATGGATTGCGCCTGCAATAATGCATCCGGGGCTCTAAAATGTTCTGGAGCCAACTCGCTCGCTATCGCTTCTTTGATCTGTAAGTCTCTGTTCTTTTTGTCTTGTGGCATTATTTATGAGCACCTAAGTTTTTCGCCCTAGCATCGCGCAATTCGTAGTTATTGCTAGCGCTTGGATCCATGTTCCAACCGGCCATATTTTCTTTTACCAAATTAAACAGCATGTTGATATGCGCATCATCGCTATTCAGCGCCTCGATGTATTCATAACGCTCACCACCCGCTTCTTCAAAATACTCTCGGTTTTCTTCACCAATCTCTTCAATCGTTTCTAAACAGTCAGATGAAAAACCTGGACAGACAACTTGAACCGATTTGACGCCCTGCTCTGGAAACGCTTTTAAAGTATGGTCGGTATAAGGTTTCAACCATTCCTCTCGACCAAAGCGAGACTGAAAGCTTGTCATGTACTCTGATTCTTCTAAGCCGAGTTCCTCAGCAATTAACCTTGATGTTTTGTAGCACTCGCAGTGGTATGGGTCGCCATTTAACAGATAGCGTTTTGGAATGCCGTGATATGAAAATAACAATTTATCGGCTCTTGGGTGTGTTTCCCAATGTTTTCTAATTTTGTCAGCTACGCATTTTATGTATTCAGCATTATCATGATAATGGCTTACAAAGCGAAAATCAGGCAGCCATCTTCGTTTGACAAAATCTTCCGCCACAGCATCAAAAGTAGAACCTGTTGTAGAGGCGCAATACTGCGGATACAAAGGAAGTACCACTATTTTCCTAGCACCTTGGGCTAGTAAATCATCAATAGCATGGCTTACCGAAGGCTGGCCATAGCGCATGGCATAACTAAGGACTACGTTTTCTCCGTATTCTGTTTTTAATTTTTCTGTGAGGCCGAGAGCTTGATTTTTGGTATGTACTAGCAAAGGGGAACCCTCTTCCGTCCACACGGTTTTATATGCCTCAGCTGAACGCTTAGGTCGTATATTTAAAATCACTAA
The DNA here is from genome assembly GCF_047250385.1 of Glaciecola sp. MF2-115. Classification (NCBI taxonomy): domain Bacteria; kingdom Pseudomonadati; phylum Pseudomonadota; class Gammaproteobacteria; order Alteromonadales; family Alteromonadaceae; genus Glaciecola; species Glaciecola sp. MF2-115. Next base: position 68,547 of record NZ_JBLBVM010000046.1, on the reverse strand, counting down.
GTTCAGTACACACCACCAAATCAACTTTGGCACTTCCACAACTCTCGGATCGGATAAGAATTGTTTTAAGTAAGGCTTCAAAGCCTGTTTTGTGGGTGCTTCAGGAGTGCCTAAGTTTGATATTAAAACGCCGACTTTGTCAGCTTGACCATGTGAAAATGAAGATTGTGATTTGTATTTCATAGTTTTAAGTAACTTTTATGATGGCTTTAACACTGCTTGTTAATATGCCTAGCGAATTTTCATGAGAATAGTACGATGATAAGACAATTTTGGACTAGATGTTTGAAATAGTGATATTCAAACCGAATATTATTAAATATAGACACCGATGCAAGCGCAGAACACTTGCATCGGCGCATTATCACTATGGAGTGTAGTATGTTGGTGCGCCAGGACCAACAGGTAAACCGAATACAAATACCCACAAATAGAACAGTATTGTCCAACCAAACATGAAGACCATCGTGTAAGGCAACATAGTTGCTATCAGTGTTCCTATTCCCAGATCTTTCTTATAGCGCACACCAATGGCCAATATAAGACCGAAGTAACTCATCATCGGTGTGATGACATTCGTTACTGAATCCCCAATTCGATACGCGGCTTGGATCACCTCAGGAGAATAGCCAATTAGCATTAGCATTGGCACAAATATAGGCGCAGTAATTGCCCATTGAGCTGATGCACTTCCCAAAGATAAATTAACTAAGCCACACATGAGGATAAAGAGGACAAAGACTTCTGGTCCGTCTAAGCCTGTTGCTTGGAGTATTGCCGCACCCTTAACTGCGAGCACAGTACCTAAATTTGTCCATTTAAAGAACGCAACAAACTGCGCTGCAAAAAACACCAATACAATGTATAAGCCCATCGAACTCATACTTTTCGCCATCGCATCGATAACATCACGGTCATTCTTCATTGTGCCAACGATCTTACCGTACACAAAACCCGGTATCGCAAAAGTAATGAAGATATAAACAACTATGCCTTTAAGAAACGGTGAACCTTTTACCAACCCTGTTTCTTGGTTTCGCAAAATACCATCCGCAGGAACAACGGTTAATGCAAGGAGGCCTAATAGCAAAAGAAAACTAAACCCAGCCCATTTCATTCCTTTAATTTCAAGTGCAGTTGGACTATCAAGTTGCTGCTTTCCTAAATCTATTGAAGCATCGTCAGGATTGTAAGTACCGAGTCTGGGCTCCACTATCTTTTCAGTTACGAACGCGCCCATTGCGGCAACCGCGAATGTACTGATAATCATGAAGTACCAATTTACTTCGGCACTCACCGTGTAATCAGGATCAATAATGCGCGCTGAGCTTTCGGTGAAACCAGCCAACAAGGGGTCAACTGTCCCAATCAATATGTTCGCACTGTAGCCCGCGGAAACACCAGCAAATGCTGCAGCCAAACCAGCTAATGGATGACGCCCAAGAGAGTGGAATATCATCGCAGCTAAAGGAATCATTACTACATAACCGAGTTCAGATGCGGTGTTTGATACAACACCAGCAAAAACGATAACGACGGTTACCATGCGTTTAGAGGCATTCATTACCATTGAACGCATGATAGTACTAAGAAGCCCTGAGTGTTCTGCTAGCGACACCCCTAGCAAAGCAACAAGTACGGTACCTAAAGGTGCAAAACCAGTGAAGTTGGTAACTAGGTTTGTCACTATTCGGCGCAAGCCTTCCGCATCTAAGAGTGAAATAACTTCGATAAAGCCATCCAGTTCACGCCCCTTGCTACCTTCTGGACGGGGGTCTGCAACACTAACGTCAAAGTAGCCTAAGACGCCACTCAACAAAACAATGATGACCGCTAATAAAGCAAATAAGGTAATGGGGTGTGGTAAAAGGTTTCCTAGCCACTCAACCGTTGATAAGAACTTAGAAAACCAACCTGATTTAGATAAATCTTGAGGTTGATTTGAGGGCGAATTGGGAGATGTTTTGCTACTACTCAACTGTTGCTCACTTTTATTATTGTTATTCTATTGTTAAATGATACCTAAATTGTCACTTTATGACACAAAAAATTGTCGCGTATCCGCGACAGCTTAAAAATATAGTTTAATTATGCAGTAAAAACAGAGTAGTATCATTTTAAGAGCAAAGAACACGACTTGGCGTGCATTAGGAAAGAAGGCGGATAGAATGTCAGCGAAACCCAGTAAAACAGATTCCAATACTCAAAGTGATGAGCCCATATTATCTGAATTGGAACAACTTCGTTCTATTGTTTTTGGCGAAGCTAAAAAGTCAATTGAGAGTCGCATTGACTCTATTCATAACGAACTCAGTAGCGCACTCAGCGCAATGAAAGAACAACAAATTCAGCACTTTAGTGAGATGCAAGAACAGTTCGAACGCTCACTTGATGCTCTTGATAAAAAACTACAAAACATTGACTCGCATCACGAAGAAAATCACAGCAGCATGGTGAAAGCGAGCGAAGCACTTAATTCGCAGCTCGAAATGGCCGAATCATCTGGTAAAGATGACGCCGATGCCTTGCATGATCGTATTGACAAAGAAATGGCTGCGCTTACCGTATCATTCGAATCAAAATATATTGAAGCAATGGACAAACTTGCAAAAGTCTCCCACGAACTTACCGATACGAAAACAGATAGGAAAACACTTGCTCGTCTGCTTGCAACCATGGCATCAAATCTGGAAACAGATTAATAACTCATGCAGGATAACGAGGTGCAAGACAACAAGGGTTCTCAAAAGGACGAGAGCAAATTGAATGAAGAAAATATTCAATTAGCAGCGCTTCGCCAAATTCTTGTTGGACATAAAGTTGAGGAAAGTGTTTCGGAGCTGCGTGCCGAATCAAGAAAAATGGTTTCAGAAGTTCTTTCTGAAGCCTTGCACGACCGAGAGCAACAAGATGGCTCTGTGCAACGTATTATCCAGCCTATCGTTGCAAAATCAGTTGAAAAGTCGATATCGAATCAACGCGACGAGTTTATCGACTATCTGTATCCCCTAATGGGCAGCCTCGTCAGAAAGTCAGTTGCAGTCTTCTTTACCGATTTTATCGAAAAAACCAATGACATCATTGAGAATAGCTTTACGGCTAAAGGCATCAAGTGGCGCATTAGCGCTTGGCGAGCAGGTGTTTCTTTTTCCGAGTATGTCGCTTCGCAAACCTTTGTATTTAAAGTAGAGCAGGTTTTTTTAATTCATAAACAAACCGGAAGTCTACTAAAATCAGTCGTCTCTGATAATTTTAAAGAAGAAGACGCCGACTTAGTATCAGCGATGCTCACTGCTATTAATGATTTTGTAGCGGATTCGTTTAATCCGTCTAATGAAGGTAATGAACAGCAATTAGATACAATCAAAACTGATGATTTCACTTTGCTAATCCGTCAAAGTCCGCATGCGATACTAGTTGCGGCGGTAACAGGCAATATCTCGAGAGAAGCAAACATCCAATTACAAGTGACGCTTGAGGAAATTCAACGCATATTTCTTGACGACCTAAAATCTTACAATGGCGATAGCAAGGCCTTTCTAACAGCCGACTCCTTATTACAAGACTGTCTTTTATCAGAAGCCAAAGACGAAAACGAAAAGTCAGTGAAAAAACCTATTTTTGGCTTAATCGTATTTTTCATCCTTTTAGGCGCCATTGGTTGGTATATCTTTGGCTGGATATACACTAACTATACAATCAGCGAAATAGAAAGTTTGCCCAATACACCAGGCCTTGTAGTGCAAAAATTAAATGCAAGCGAACGCTATCATATTCAGTTAAAAGTCATGCGCGATCCCGACGCAATGACTACAGAAGATTGGCTAGCACAATCTGATATTGATCCTGCATACGTCAAAGTAATTGAAACTCCCTTCATTTCGATAGACTCTGCACTTTTAAAACATAAAATTGAAAAGATCGTATCTCAATACGAGTCAGTCGATTTTGATACTCAATCAATGGCATTTACGGGTAGTATAGAGTTGAATGAATACCAAAACTTAGTGGGTCAATTAAATCAAATACCCGGTATTGAATTATTAAACATTGATAGTCAAGCATTAGAGATAATCGATAATGCGTTTGATTTATCTGAGAACACGGCGGTTAACGAACAGTTATTTATTCGTCTAGTGGGTGAAATAAGTAGTATTCAGATTGGTTTTGACCCAGGAGAAACATCTCTCTCTCCTGACCAAAACACAGGATTAGACAAGGTCACTGAAAACTATATTAATATAGAAAGGCTTGCGAAAAAACTAAATCGCAGCACAAACCTAGTCATTGTTGGCGCAAGTGATAGTAGTGGTGAGCGCAGTTTTAATCAGAGGCTGAGCCGCCAAAGAGCACTAGTGGTTAGGGAAGCGTTGATAGAGCGCGGATTAAAACCCGAACATATCTTTTCAGTAGGAATAGGCGAAATTGAATTGCCGGGCAACATAAAGACAACCCGCAAGGTATTGTTTAATGTTATGTTTGCAGAACTAAATGGTCGAGTTGTTGAATGATGCTACAGAAAAAGATTTGTATACTTGGACCAACGGGTGTTGGTAAAACAAGTCTCATTAAACAATATGTAGACGGTATTTTTTCCGAAAAATACCTCACTAGTATTGGCGTGAAAATTGATAAAAAGATTATCGATTCTACCTTTACTCCCGTGCAGTTAATGCTTTGGGATTTAGAGGGGATTGATAAGTATTGTGGGTTCAACCCAAGATATTTGCGCGGTGCAGCTGCATACGTGATTGTAATGGATCAAACAAGAAGTGCGTCTTTTGTTGAAGCTATTGAAGTATACAAAGAAGCACAAAAGCACACTGATGTTCCTGCAATTTTAGTTATCAATAAAAGCGACCTATCCCCTGCAATTAATTGGGCGCAAAATGATATTGAAAATGTTGGCTCCCTCTTTAATGGGGTGTTTAACACTAGCGCAAAGACAGGTAGTCAAGTTGAAGACATGTTTACGTTTTTGGCAAAGACAATAATGGATTAATATAATGCAATCGTCACTCATTCAAGCCCTAGGTATTATAGACTGTGCAATTCTAAAGTTGCGTAACGACAACATTTTCGAAGTCATACAAGCCACACCTAGTTGGGTTGGTGATCTTATCCCCTCTATAAATAACAATAGTGTTGTTGATATTAGCGATACTAGTTTATTCCTCTCGGATTTCTTATATGAAGCACATGATTTTTGGAAAATATATTCTGAAGGTCAAGTGCATAGTGGTATTTGGACTGAAGACGTAAAGGGTGGCAATTTGCACCTTGAAGCAGTGGCTGCAAGTGCTGGCCCTGATAACTACCTAGTCATTAAGAATGTTCAAGATGAGTATTTACGGCAGCAAGAAACCCTGCAAGTCGCCCGTGAATTATTGATTTCAAACGATCGAGTAATTGAAAAGCATGATTACATGCACGAAAGACTGCGTTCAGTATTGATGAAGCAGGATTTAGGTGACAATAGTAATTTACCTATTCGAGAAGCAATTCAATATGCATCAATCGGAGTGGTAATTACCGATGTTGAATTTCAGATTTCCGAGTCTAACCCAAGCTCTTACAGAATATTCGAAATGGAGATGGGGCTTTCAGAGCAATCGCCCGTCAATGTCATCCTAGACTTATTGAGTAAACAGTTTCCTGAGCGTGATCGTATCTTTGAAACACAATCGAGCTGGACAGGTGAATTATACTGGCACTTACCGCCTAATCACCATAAGTGGATACAGCTGGGAATACACCCTGTTAAAGATGAAAAGGGAAACTTGTGCAACTGGATATTTACCACAAGTGATGTCACCCGAGTAAAATATCTATTGCAAACAAACGAAGACTTATCCTTGCACGATGCCTTAACGAAGTTGCCAAATCGCCAGTATTTTTGGCAAACACTCGACCAAACCATCGCAAGTGGCACGCCCTTTTACGTTATTTATTTAGACATCAATAACTTTAAAAATATTAACGAATTATATGGCCACTTAACGGGTGATCAGCTCCTTACCCAAGTCGCAAATCGCTTAAAAACTATTGTCCCTAAAAATGATTTCTTAGCCCGAATCGGCGCTGACGAATTTGCTGTAGTTCACTTCGCTAAAGACATTGATGGCAAACCTGACTCTAAAGAATACTTGAATGAGACCATCGAGCTTACAAAAGTATTAAGGGATGCCTCAAACGAACCTTATTTCACCAATAAGGAACGTCGTTGTGAACTTCCTTTAAAAATTGGCGTTTCAAGCTACCCATCAGACGGCGGCACGGTTGAAGAATTAATGAAGTATGCAGACTTAGCCCTGCATCATGCGAAACAAAGCGGCTCTGATTCTATTCAATTTTATTCGCTGGATTTGAAAATAGCTTCAGAAAGACGACTCATGCTTGAAGAGGCACTGCGTCACGCAATTGAGAGGGATCAGTTTGAGCTATATGTGCAGCCTATCTATAATCTAAAGAGCAACAGAATTGTGAAAGCTGAAGCGCTTCTTAGATGGCATATTAGCGAGGATGAAACAATCAGCCCTGATATTTTCATCCCAATCGCAGAAGAAAGTGGTCAAATCGTTGCAATAGGAAGATGGGTGATTAGTAATGTATGTAAGCTGTTGTCACAACTTACAACGCAAAACCTATCCGTCACACTGTCTTTGAACTTATCGCCTCGTCAAATCGCCGATAGACACCTCTTTGACTTTATCAGCAATGCGGTTTTGACAAATAAAGTATCGCCGGATTTACTTGAGCTCGAGATCACGGAAGGTGTGCTCGTTGACAACCATGAGAAGATCAGTAAGTTACTACAAGAGTTACGTGAAATGGGTATCACAGTAGCAATTGATGACTTTGGAACGGGATATAGCTCACTAAGCTACTTAAAGTACTTACCAATCGACTCCTTAAAAATAGACCAGTCTTTTGTGTTTGACCTCGGCTTTAATACAGATGATCAAGCTATCGTCCTAGCTGTCATTGCTATGGCAAAAAGCTTGAAACTAGATGTGGTCGCTGAAGGCATTGAAACCGAAGAACAGAAGATGTTTTTGCAGGATCACGAATGCTTAGTCGGACAAGGGTTCTTGCTAAGTAGGCCCCTTCCAATATATGACTTCATTAAGTTGGTTGAATTGAATCACAACTAAAAAAACTGCATTAAGAGCAATGCATAAAAAGAACGACATATAAAGTACGGCATAGAAAGTACGGCATAAAAAGTACGACATAAAAAAAGGGCCTCTGTTAATTAAACTTTGAAGAATAATTAACAGAGGCCCTTTTACTTGAAACTATAATTTAGTTACTTTTTACCAGATTGAGAATTCAAGTAGTTAAAGAATTCGCTATCAGGCTCCAACACAATCACGTCTTGCTTACTGTTGAACGCGCTTCTATAAGCATCCATACTTCTCAAGAATGAGTAAAACTCAGGATCTTTAGAGAATGTTTCAGCATAAATCTTTGCAGATTGTGCATCACCTTCACCACGTAACTGACGAGCATTACGTTCAGCATCAGCCAACATAATCGTTACCTTAGCATCGATGTTGGCGCGGATAATCTCACCTTGCTCTTTACCTTCAGAACGATACTCTCTTGCAGCTGCAGCACGTTCAGAGCGCATACGGTTAAAGATTGAATCACTGATTTCTGTTGGTAAGTTTATTTGTTTTACTCTTACGTCAATAATCTGGATACCAAGCTCATCAGAACTGCCTGAAGCTTGTTTCATTGCTTCATCCATCAATTCACTACGCTCACCAGATACAATCTGTTTGATAGTTCGTGAACCAAATTCTGAGCGAAGTCCGTTATTTACTTTCTGCTTCAATAGGCTTTCTGCTTGAAATCTATCTCCGCCTGTAGACAGATAGTAACGTTCAAAATCTTGAACTTTCCATTTAACATAAGAATCGACGATTAAGTCTTCCTTTTCGATAGTAACGAATCGATCAGGTTGCTCATCCAAAGTTTGAATGCGCGCATCTAGCGTCTTAACCTTATCAAATACTGCCAACTTCAGATGCAGGCCCGGTGTATACACCATGGTTTTGCCATCATCATCTTGAACCACTTTACCGAATCTAACAACGATAGAACGCGTACCCTCTTTAACCACAAAGATCGAACCATAACCAATAGCCAACAAGACTATTAACACGATAGCTAATAAATTTTTCATGTTTTAGTTTCTCCCTTGTCTAATGCTACTGCGAGAATTGGTATCTTGCGTTCTATTTAATAACTCTTCGGCCGCTGGTGAATTACGCAAGCCTTCTAAAGTATTTTTAGCTTGGTCACGTTGAGCTTGAGTTTGTGTATTTTGACGTTCCATTATCTTGTCCAAAGGCAGATACATCATGTTTCCGCTTCCCTTGGTGTCAACGATAATTTTGCTGGTGCTGGCATAAACCTGCTCCATCGTTTCTAGATATAAACGCTGTCTAGTTACAATTGGCGCTGCTTGATATTGTGGAAGTAACTCTTCAAATCGAGCCACTTCACCCTGAGCTTCCAAGATTGAACGTTCTTTATAAGCCTGAGCTTCTTCGTTCATTCGATTCACTTGACCACGCGCTCTTGGCTCAATTTCTCTAGCATAAGCTTCAGCTTCACGAATAAAGCGTACTTCATCTTCTTGTGCCGCAATCGCATCATCAAAGGCCGCTTTTACTTCTTGCGGAGGACGTGCGTCTTTAAAGTTCATATCGATAACATTCACACCAATATCATAGGCATTGATAATGCTAACCAATTCTTCACGAACACGTTGTCTTGCTGTCTCACGACCATCAGTCAAAATGTCATCCATACGAGTATGACCAACCACATAGCGAATGGCGCTATCGAGAGCTTGGCTTAAACTTCTTTCTGGATCTGTTACGGAGAATTTCCATTTATATGGGTCGGCAATACGGTATTGCATTTCCATTTCAACGCGTACCATATTCTCGTCTTCTGTCAGCATTGCTCCTGCCGAACCCAAAGAACTAATATTTTGTACGTTAACCGGAATGATTTCGTCGATAAAAGTCATCTTCCAGCTTAAACCTGGCTGTGCTAAGACGCCGGTATTCTCACCGAATCTAAGGATTACGCCACGTTCTGCTTCTTTGATGGTGTAAAAACCACTCAGTGCCCATACAACCACAACAATTGTTAGTGCCAAGCCAATGCCCAGGCCTGTATAGCTTTTACCGCTACCACCGCCATTACCACCTGACTTACCAAACTTGCCAAATAAATTTTTCAGTACTTCATCAAGATCTGGTGGACCTTGTTCTTTACCGCCGCGATTTTTCCAAGGGTCGTTTTTATCACCACCCGGCTCATTCCAAGCCATACAAGTACTCCGTATTTAAAGTCATTAATAGTTACAGTTTTTGTTTAATTGCTATTTATACTTACCATTGAATCGAATAGATTTGTCTTTATGTGAATAAGACCTTATAAAATGTAATTAGTTAAACGATTATCTAATTGTTTATTAATCTTATTCCAATCACTTTCCAACATTTTGATATCAACCAACCAATCGCCGTCTTCTGAATAGCTTTGATTCTTTATACAATTAAGATTATAGAGCATTCCACGCAAGCTGCCTTCATTTGGTGGCACTTTTAATTGATGCTCAACCATTGCTTGCTGTAAACATTCAGTGAGGGCATTTTTTAATAAATCAATACCCAAACCGTCTTGCGCTGAAACCCAAACTCGAATTGGCCGACCAGTATCGTCCCTATCTATCTTTGGTTCAACACCATCTAGCCTATCTATTTTATTGCAAATGATTAATTGCGGTACATCACCGGCATCAATTTCATCAAGTACTTCGTTTACTTGGTCAATATATTCAAGGTACTGCTCGTCGGCATAATCAATAACGTGCAGTAATAAATCAGCTTCTTGCGTTTCTTGGAGCGTGGCTTTAAATGCCGCAACCAAGTCATGTGGCAAATGCCTGATAAAGCCTACTGTGTCAGCTAAAATAGCTTGGCCAACTTCTTCCAATTCAATTTTACGCAAAGTAGGGTCAAGTGTCGCGAACAATTGGTCCGCAGCATAAACACCTGCGTCTGTAATTGTATTGAACAATGTCGATTTGCCCGCATTGGTATAACCGACTAGCGATACCGTTGGTATTTCGGCGCGCTTACGAGAGCGTCGACCTTGTTCCCTCTGTTTTTTAACTTTTTCGAGACGTTTTAGAATGCCTTTTACTCGAGCTCGTAATAAACGTCTGTCAGTTTCTAATTGAGTTTCACCAGGGCCACGCAAACCGATACCGCCTTTTTGGCGCTCTAAGTGAGTCCAGCCTCGGATAAGTCGAGTCGATAAATGGCGTAATTGTGCTAATTCGACCTGCAATTTACCCTCGTGAGTCCGTGCTCGCTGAGCAAAGATATCAAGTATCAAACTTGTACGGTCAAGCACACGACAGCATATTAACGCTTCAAGATTTCTTTCTTGTGAAGGTGAAAGTTGGTGATTAAAAATCACAACATCTGCGCCAATGGCTTTAACGGTATCTGCTATTTCTTGAGCTTTACCGCTACCAACGAAGAATTTAGCATGTGGGGCACGTCGAGATGTAGTAAGCACAGATGCAGTTTTCACACCTGCTGAACTCACTAACATTTGCAATTCGTTCACGTCTTCCTTGTTGCTTTCATCAGAGAAATCAACGTGAACTAAAACAGCCTGTTCACCGGCTTCGTAACGATCAAACAAATAAGGCTCCGTTTACATTACTTTCAATTATAACGACTTGAGTGTAGATAGTGATGTTGAAGCCTTGGGGCATTACTCGCCTTCGCCGTCGCCTTGAGTAGGCATTACGATAGCTCTAGCAGGCACAACCGTAGAGATTGCATGCTTATATACCATTTGGCTTACTGTATTTTTCAAAAGGATAACAAACTGATCAAATGACTCCACCTGACCTTGCAGTTTGATGCCATTTACAAGGTAAATAGATACTGGGATACGTTCTTTTCTTAAAGCATTTAAGAATGGGTCTTGAAGTGATTGACCTTTAGCCATTTGTGATCCTTACTCTTATTATTATGTTTTTTATTCTTTAGGAATACTCTCACTATTTGACGAGTGTATACTATTCAAGCAAAAATATGTACCCAATTTTAACGAATATACGGCAAAATCAAATCGATATTTTTTGAATCGCCAGTTTCCAATGAAATAGCGCCTTCCCAGCCACGTAGCCATGTAATTTGACGTTTAGCAAGTTGCCTTGTAGCAATAATGCCCTTTTCTCGCATTTCGTCATAACTAAACACGCCATCGAGATATTGCCACATTTGACGATAGCCTACACTACGAATCGCTGGCAAATCTAAATGTAAGGCTTTATTTTTTCGCAAGTTCTTCACTTCTTGCTCAAAGTTGTTCTGTAGCATCAGATCGAAACGTTGCTCAATTCTCTTATGAAGCAATGCGCGATCCTCAGGCATCAAACTAAATTGCACAAAATCATAGGGCAATGGTTCTGGTTTTATGCCCTGCAAGGCTGTCATTGTTTTACCTGTTAATGCATATACTTCCAAGGCTCGCATTATTCGCTGAGGGTCGTTTTGATGTATTCGAGTGCCACTTTCGGGGTCTATTTCTTTTAATTGTTCGTGTGCCGCTTCCAAGCCATGCTCGTCGATGAATAATTGAATCTGAGCGCGCGTTTTCTCATCCGCATTTGGTAAGTTCGACAAACCTTTTATCAAACCATTGAAATACATCATTGTACCGCCGGTTAGGATCGGCACTTTTCCTCGGCTAAGAATATCTTCGATACAGGCGATTGTATCTTTGCAAAATTCAGCTACAGAGTATGATTGCTCAGGCTCAACAATATCTATTAGCCAATGTGGGATCCCCGCCTGCTCTTCCAAGCTGGGTTTAGCCGTGCCAATATCCATATGGCGGTAAATTAACGCAGAGTCGACACTGATAATCTCCCCATTTACAGCCTGAGCCAATTCAATAGCCAGTGCGGTTTTTCCTGAAGCGGTAGGGCCCATGATGGTTACCACCTTAGGCAATGCTTTGTCATTTTCAATTTGCGCCGCTATCGTTTCACTCATACTAGTTTGTGTCTGTCGAAAAATGTATCGCTGGGACCGCATTGCTCTGTGCAAATCGCTCTATTAATTCTAGCTGCTGAGTTTGTGACAAGGATTGTAAGCAATTTGCAAGCTCTGCATAGGTGAATTCATGAGATTGTGCCCAGCAAAAACAAATAAACTGTAGTAAATGCTCACCATTATTAAAAGCATGTTCAGAGTCCAGAAGCATAGGCAAAATGGAAACCCACGGTAATTGTCTTAGGCTTGCCGGCACTTGTTTTAATATCCACTTGCCAGCATGTAATTGAATATCAAAACCGAGTTCTTCCAATAGACTTAATCTCTTTTGGCGTGCTGACTCAAGCGTTTGACTCTCGGCGCTCTGCTGAATTCCGGCGACATCTCGTTTAACTGAAACTGGCATGAGTAATGGTTGCTGAACACCCGAAGACTGAATTTGCTCATAAAATACCTTAGCCGGTACATAAAAAGCAGGAAGGAAAACAACTGTTTCACCGCGCACAAATACCAATTGCTTTGACTCGGTGAGCAAAAATGAGAATGGCGTATTATCAAGACTAGCTTCACCTTGAGCATCAGAATGACTTGTGCTCATGAGGTTTTGATATTGCTTAGCCGCCCCCTTATTCACTTCACCATTGCCATGGAAGGCTCTACCCGCATATGAGCTAGTTTTATTCTCAAAGCCTTTGGCCTGAGGCGAGTAAGTTGAAGGTGAGGGGCTTCTTTGCAAAGGGGCAATGTAACTCGTGTCCGGTGCTCCCCCTTGTGGTTGCTGGTAAGCATGTTTTGGGACTTCGTATAAGGAAGTCACATTGCTGTTTTCCGTATCACTCTCGTCGCTTGGATCAAACTCAATAGCGTCTGTTGAAGCACTCATCAATAATGCATCAGAAATACTCTTATAGATAAGATCATGCACTTCTCGGCTGCGATGGAATCGAACTTCATGTTTCGCAGGGTGCACGTTAATATCCAACTCTTCTGGGGGCATCGTAATAAATAGAACAAATGCCGGATAGGTTTGCGAATCAATCATGCCTTCAAATGCTTGGCGAATCGCATGCAGAATTACTCTATCTTTCATCATGCGGCCATTAACAAAGCTATATTGCAAATCGTTAGTGCCACGCCCCTGACCAACAGAGTTACACCAGCCAGTGACCTTCACGTTTTGATATTCACCCTGCACACAGATACTTGATTGTACGAAAGCGTGACCACAAACTGCAGCTATTCGTTTATCTTTTAATTCAGGTGTGACGGCTGGAAAGCGATGCACAACTCTACCGTTATGCTTCAGAGTAAAACCCACTTCGAAATGACTTAAGGCGATACGTTTAAAAATTTCATCTACATGCTGAAATTCAGTTTTCTCTGCTTTTAAGAATTTGCGGCGCGCTGGTGTATTAAAAAACAAATCAAGTACTTCAACAGATGCACCTTTTGGATGCGCTGCTGGGTTGAGTTGAATTTCCATCTCCCTACCTTCGCAATGTGCCTGCCAAGCCTCGCCTTGTTCGTCTGTTTTTGATGTCAATGTTAATCGACTGACAGAACTAATACTGGCTAGCGCTTCGCCACGAAAGCCCAAACTAGTAATCGACTCTAAGTCGTCGATATCCTCAATTTTACTGGTTGCGTGTCGGCTTAACGCCAAGCTCAGTTCTTCTTTTGGAATGCCCTTGCCATTATCGCGAATCAGCATGCGTTTGTGGCCGCCTTTATCAATTTCGACCAAGATATCAGTGGCACCTGCGTCGATGCTGTTTTCTACTAATTCTTTTATGACAGATGCGGGTCGCTCAACCACTTCGCCAGCGGCAATCTGGTTCGCAAGTCGAGCGGGTAGTATTTTAATAGTCAATGCAAGATCTTCGCTTAGTTAATAGGCTGGAATAGTCAGTACTTGCCCTATTCTTACTAAATCGCCCTTAATACCATTTGCTTCTCGCAAACGGTCTAAATCGACATTATAGCGCTTCGCCAACAAAGAAAGCGATTCACCACTCTTAACTTTGTGCTGTTTCGGCTGATTATCGCGTTCAATGGACCACAAGGTACCCTCTGGCGGGGCGTTTCTGAAAAAGAGTTTAATAGACTTGAACAATGAATCGGCCAACTGCTGACGGTACGCTCGCCAATTTAAGTTTTTCTCTTCTTGAGGATTAGAAATAAACCCAACCTCAACCAGAATGGAAGGTGTTTCAGGTGCTGTTAACACGGCAAAACTCGCACTTTGCGGCGTCTTTTTATGCATTCTCGTTACTTTCTTCATTTCTTTTATGACTTTGTTACTCACGTCATAGCTTGAAGCCCGCGACAAATCCATCGACATGTTGAAAATTGTTTCTGCGAAATAACGCTCAGTATCTCGGTCACCGATCACGTTTGCCGCCGAGCCTAGCAATTCAGAGTTTCTTTCTGTTCTTTCTAATAGTCTACCCAATTCACTGTCTGCTCGCCCTTTGGACAAGACCCAAACTGAGCCGCCTCTTGGCTGCGGCGATGAATATGCGTCAGCGTGAATTGAAACGAGCAGGTCAGCACTTTCTTTTGTGGCAAAGTCAGGGCGATCGTTTGGGCTAATATAATAGTCACCGGTTCGCGTCATTACCGCTCTTAAACCTGGCTCATCATTAATGCGTTTCTCAAGCATTTTACTGATACTTAAAGTGATGTTTTTCTCGTAGGTACCCTGAGGTCCAATAGAGCCTGGGTCGACACCACCGTGCCCAGCATCGATGACAATCACAATATCTTTATCGCGTTTTGGCGCAGCTTTGTTTGTCGCAACAGCAATTGGATTGGGGTCCTTTAAATCAATTACGATTCGGTGACCAAAGTCAGCGCTGGGTTCTAAGGAAAACAGCTCGGAATTCACCTCTTTGTTTAACTCAATAACCATACGCATATCAGTTGCCAACTTAGGCCTTGAGTGACGCATTTTTTTAATCAGATTGCTGGTGTTGTCGACTGTTTTAAAGTTGAATTCACGATTGGTGTTTTTGAAATCAACCACAAGCCGCTCGGGGGACTGCAACGTAAAGAAGGAATATGCTGTTTGCTGGGAAACATCAATAACAATGCGAGTGTTCTCATTGTTCGGAGAAATTCTTATGTCAGTAATATTAGATTGTGCTTGAGCATACGAGGCCAGACTAACGAAAAACGCTAGGATGATACTCACTACTTTGCATGCAACTACATTTTTGTTCATTGTATTTTATTATTCTTATTGTACCAACATCCACAGCCTAAGGTTAACACAGTATCGAAACATACAGAATGACCTTACTGACTTCCTTTATCCATGCACTTGGGCTACTCATGCTCTTTTACCGTACACTCGTTCCATCCATGCAGTCCCTAGAGACTTAAACTAGCGGCCCTTGAAACAATAAAAGATCTTTTACGCCTCTTTCATCGAACTAATTATGCACTCACCAGCTTCAGACTTGGCGAGAAACTCAAATTGTCTACTTTCGTCACCTTGGCCACTTTCACTATCAATCTTTATATCTAACTCAATATCCGGCTTAGCAAGTAAGCCCCAACCTTTTTCTGCCCATTCAATTAGGCACATACTGTTTTTGCTGAAATAGTCCCTAATTCCCATAAACTCGAGCTCTTCAGCGTCCGCCAATCGATAGAGATCAAAATGAAATAGCTTAATATCGTCTATTTCATATGGCTCAACTAAAGCATAAGTTGGGCTTTTCACACTACCTACATGGCCTAAAGCTTGAATTAAATGGCGCGTAAAGGTCGTTTTACCCGCCCCCAAATCACCATTTAGGTAGACAGTAAGCCCTCCTAAACCCGTTTGCTTTAGTGTCGCTGCCATTTTTTGGGCAATACTTTTAGTATCATCTTCTGAATGAGCTACAAATTTGTTCTTGATCATAGTGCCGATAGACTCTTAACTACTCGTTAATTAACATGCGCACTGTATCAAATAAATCACTTGCTAGCATGCCTCTTTGCCCCTGACTTTCAGCAACTATATCGCCAGCCTTCGCGTGTAAAGATACACCATATTGGCAAGCCAAATGCGTTTCTACGCTTTGTGCCATTAATGAACCAATAATGCCGGTTAATACATCACCCATACCTGCTGTTGCCATGCCTGGGTTGCCATGCCTGCAAACCCAAGAGTTCTGCTCGTCGTCTATAATGGTTCCCGCCCCTTTTAGGACACAAGTTGTGTGATATCGTTCCGCAACTTGACGCGCAAATATGAACCGATTGTTTTCAACCTCTTCAATACTCACACTTAACAATCGAGCTGCTTCACCGCTGTGCGGGGTCATTACGCAATCATCAATGTTAATGAAAGCCGCTGTACTTGCCATGATATTTAATGCATCGGCGTCGATAACCATAGGTTTTGGATGAGTCTGACAATAGTGTAATACTGTATCGTAGGTAGCCTTCGCCCAATCATCCTGACCTAAACCAGGACCAATGACGATGCATGTTGCCCACTCCAAGGCTTCATCTAAACCCGAAGTTGTCACCATAATTTCAGGCCGGCCAGCGCTAATTTGTACTTTCGAACTTTCGTGTGCAAACACTTTAACTAAGCCAGTACCGCTGCGTAATGCTGCTTCAGCACTGAGTCGAATAGCGCCCGCCATACCTGCATTGCCACCTACACATAGTAAGCGCCCATACGTGCCTTTGTGGCTGTGCACAGGTCTAGGTGCTAATCCTTTAAAATGTGCAATATCCAATGCGTTTGCGTCACTGCGCGCCAGTTCTGCAAACGCTTTTCCTATACCGAGATCTTCAAATACAAGCTTCCCACAAGACTGTTTCCCTGCGCCAGTGGTTAAGCCCAACTTAATACCGATAAAGGTAATCGTCATATCCGCCTGAATACAACGACCTAATGATTCGCCGGTATCTGCATCTAAGCCACTTGGTAAATCGATACTAACCACCGGCACCTGAGAATTATTGATAGCGTCAATAACATCGGCAAACTCGTTGCGAATGATGCCCACAATGCCGATACCTAATAAAGCGTCGATGATCAAGTCACAGCGCTCTAGCATTTTGATATCAAAAGCTTCGACCTTGCCGCCATTATCGAGCCAAGCTTTTTGCGCTCGAGCGGCATCACCGACTACTTCACGACTTGGGTCAATTGCACACAAAACGACCGACTTACCTGCATTTACAGCATTTAAAGCGGTAATGTAGCCATCTCCAGCATTGTTCCCAACTCCGACTAATATAAGATAGTTGTGTGCAATGGGCATAAATGAAACGCAACGTTCAAATACAGCTTTTCCTGCTCTTTGCATGAGCTCAAATTTAGAGACCCCTACTTTTGCAGCTGCTTCTAATTCCAAATGCTTAACTTGGTCAGCACGATAGAGTTTCTGTGTTAGACTTGGGGCTGTATTTTTATGCAACATGTGAATGTGTCCGTAGAAAATGTCCGTTATTAATTCAATAGATTTAAACCAGCTCCGAGACAATATCAAGACTTGGGGTAAGGCGCTAGGTTTTCAGCAAATAGGAGTCAGTGATGTTGATCTGAATCAGCATGCGAAGGCGCTGAAAAATTGGCTTGAAAATGGGTATCACGGCAATATGTCTTTTCTTGAACGTAATATTGATAAACGCCTTTCACCTAGCGAACTTGTTCCTGGCACCTTGCGTATTATCAGCGTTCGCATGGACTACCTGCCGCCAGACGCTTCATTTGCGAGTAACTTAAAATCATCCTCAACTGCCTATATTAGCCGCTATGCTTTGGGTCGCGACTATCACAAAGTGATTCGTAAGAAGCTACAAAAATTAGCAGAACAAATACAAGAATATACTCAAGATCTGTCATTTCGCCCGTTTGTTGATTCAGCGCCTGTCCTAGAACACGCCATTGCAGAGAAGGCAGGCATCGGATGGACAGGTAAGCACTCACTTACCATCAATAAAGAAGCGGGATCCTATTTCTTTCTTGGTGAATTATTTATCAATTTGCCCTTACCGGTCGATAAAGCTGTTGAGGAAAATTGTGGTAAATGTACCGCCTGCATTTCCATCTGTCCTACTCAGGCCATTGTCGCTCCTTATATCGTTGATGGTCGTAAATGCATCTCATATTTAACCATAGAAAATGATGAAGCGATTCCAGTCGTTTACCGCAAGGCGATAGGAAATCGCGTCTATGGTTGCGACGATTGTCAACTAATATGCCCTTGGAATAAATATGCAGAAGTCACCAAAGAAAAAGATTTCTTTGCCCGTCAACACATGCACAATCGTTCCTTGTTAGATTTGTTTCGTTGGTCTGAAGAGGAGTTTTTAGTGAATACTGAAGGCTCCGCTATAAGGCGAATTGCTTATCACAGATGGAGACGTAATCTCGCTGTGGGTTTGGGAAATCAAATACCCCAAAGTTATGAAGAAGCGCAAGAGTTACGCTCGGAACTACGCAGGGCGCTTGAAATAATAGAAGCTTCTGAACAAGAAAACTCAAAAGATAAGAACGCGGAATTAATGGTCGCTGAGCATATCCAATGGGCTTTAGATGAACTTTCGATTTATGACGCAGACTATGCTTTTGAAGATAGTTTAAAAATAGCCGAGATAAATGTGGCTGAGAGAAATATAGCCGAGAGAAATAAAGCGGAGAATAAAAACGTTAAAACGTCTGTTGGAAAAACTGAGAGCTTAGTAGGCAGTCGTAAAACCGAAAGACTGATCCGCAGTATTGAAAAAGGCATGCCAAAACACAAATAAAAACGTCGACTACTTAGAAAAATAGTCGACGTTTTTGTAGCTCAGGTTTGATACCACCCTAGGCTGTTTTATTTGTGATATTGCGCACTGTATTTATGAACCGCATCAACAAACACACCGGCATTCTCAGGTGGTACGTCTAAGTGGATGCCGTGGCCTAAGTTAAATACGTGACCTTCACCTTCACCGAAGCCAGCAAGGATATCTTTCACTTCTTGCTCTATGCGCTCTGGTTGTGCATACAAAATTGAAGGGTCCATATTACCTTGAAGCGCTACTTTGTCACCTACACGAGCTTTTGCATCTGCAATATCAATCGTCCAATCTAAGCCCAAAGCATCACAACCTGTAGCCGCAATTGCTTCAAGCCACATACCGCCATTTTTGGTGAATAATGTGACCGGTATTTTCTCACCTTCGTAAACTCGGGTTAATCCAGCAACAATCTTCTCCATATACTGCAAAGAGAAAAGTTTATAATCGCGCGGACTTAACACGCCGCCCCAAGTATCGAAAATCATGACAGACTGAGCGCCTGCCGCGATTTGCGCGTTAAGATATAGAATGACAGAGTCGGCAAGTTTGTCTAGTAAGGCATGCAAAACTTGTGGTTCGGCAAAAGCCATTTTTTTAATCTTAGTGAACGCTTTGCTTGAACCGCCTTCCACCATATAGGTAGCTAAAGTCCACGGGCTTCCAGAAAATCCAATAAGCGGCACTTCGCCTTTTAAATTCTTGCGAATGGTGCGAACTGCATCCATTACGTATTTTAATTCAATTTCTGGATCGGGCACTGGTAATTTGTCCACACCGGCTTTATCCACTATCGGTGACTTGAACTTAGGGCCTTCGCCAGTTTCAAAATAAAGGCCTAAGCCCATTGCATCTGGAATCGTCAATATATCTGAAAACAGGATCGCTGCATCGAGAGGAAAACGGCGAAGCGGCTGCAAAGTCACTTCACACGCCAATTCGGGATTAGTGCACAATGCCATGAAGTCACCGGCTTCCGCACGAATTTCTTTATACTCAGGCAAGTAGCGCCCGGCTTGGCGCATCATCCACACAGGAGTGACGTCAACTGGTTGTTTTAAGAGCGCGCGTAAATATCTATCATTTTTTAATGGGGTCATGCTTTACTCATTGTGAAATTTGAAACTGACTCGATAAGAGATTAGTACTTCAGACTTAGGCGCTTGAGATCAGCCTTTGCCTACACTTTATCTATTCCAAGCAAACTTACATCCTATTATACCGACTTTTTTTGCATTCTTTTTCGCGTTTCTTCAATTAATCTTCCTGCAATCGAATATTTTGGTGGCACATTGGGTAGATTATCGATATCAAACCAATGCGCTTCAATAATTTCCTCACCATCCACTTGTATATCGCCGCTATCGAATTCCGCCAAGTAACCAACCATCAAAGAGTGCGGGAACGGCCATGGCTGGCTATTAAAGTACTCTACGTTTTTCACTTTTAGGCCAACTTCTTCAAACACTTCGCGATGCACAGCTTCTTCCAATGTTTCACCACTTTCTACAAAACCCGCTAAGGTAGAAAAGAACCCAGACTCTTTCTGGCGCTCGCCCTGTGCAAGCAAGATTTTATTCCCATTGCGGATTGCCACAATGATGCAAGGAGAAACACGCGGGTAGCAACGGTGATTACATGTGTGACAATGCATCGCCATTTCCCATGAAACACGGCTCATTCGTGAACCACATCGCCCACAGAACTGATGAGTTCTTAAAAAGACGGCGTATTGCCATGCCTGAGCAACATGTTGAAAGTCGGCTTTTGGCATTGTCATAACAACTTCACGCAAACTAATTGAACGCACAGATTCATGTTCAAGAATTTCTTTTTGCATATCGACAAGGTGATGCTCAACATCATCATTGCTGTGGATGTGCACTGCTTGCTTGGCGTATTCAGCAAATATTTCTTCGGCAAGATCGGCGAGTAAATGAATACCGGCGCTTAAGTCAGCTTCCGCTGGCACTAATAATCTGTCATTAGAAAAAATAAAATAGCGTTTGGTTTTTATCATGGACCGCATAGCTAACCTTCTTATTGCTCAGACAGTGTGATGAGCATTCGTTTAAGGGTGCTAAAACTATATTAATATCTGTGATTTTGCAAAGGTAAGTGCATCCTAAAAAAATGATTAATTAGATTGCAGAAATGCACAGTGTTCATAAAAGTTGTGTTAAATAAATGTCTCTTATTTACTATTGTCGAAGCGCACTCCGGTGTTATACTCTGCGCTGTAATTCAAATGTATTAAAAAATGCTCAAAACAGGAAAATAAACTTGGTCTTATCCAAACAAAATCAAGCACTTTTGGTTAAAGCAAAGTCATATTGCGAAGTGAAAGGGGCCCGTCTCACGCCGCTTCGTGAGCGTGTATATGAAATTCTTTTAAATCAAGAAAGTGCAATTGGTGCCTATGATTTATTAGACGAATTACGCAAAACTGAAGACAATGCTAAACCTCCTACGGTTTATCGAGCTTTAGATTTTTTCCTTGATTTGGGCCTTGTGCACAAAGTCGAATCCACTAATGCATTTATGGCCTGTCATCACTTCGGCTGCAGTCACCCGGTGCAGTTTCTTATTTGCGATACCTGTGGTGATGTTCAAGAAATTCAAAGCGCTGGTGTGAAGGAAACGCTCGAAGCTCAAGCCGAGCAGAACGATTTCATGATCGTCCGTCAAACCATTGAAGCGCATGGCGTTTGCCAAAAATGCCAATAGAAAAAGTGAGTGTCTCATTTTTGCGACTAAAGTCGGTAAAAAACCTACAATACCCTCCATTTGTTGCGAAATATCAATAAAATCCTTAAAGATCCGAAGCTTTGGTTGGAATCGCTTGTAATTTAAGCGATAATTACATCGCTATAACAACAATACTTATTTGGATAAAAAGGAAGTCATAAAATGAAACGCTCAATGCTTTTCACAGCAGTTGCAATTGCAACAATGTCTGCAAACACGCAAGCTCAAGAAGCTCCATCCTACGAAAACTGGGTTGGTGGTTTTGCTCAGTATTACGCTCCAGATTCAGATAAGCCTGAGCCTTTGGGTTATTTAGACGACGGTAAAACATTAGGTGGCGAATTAGGTTTTCGCTTCGATCCTAACTGGGGTATCCGTTTCGAACTTTCTCGCATATTTCTTGACATGGTAGGCCCTAACCGTCCAGGTTTTGGTGATGACGGTGTTATGTTGGGTGCTGATGCAATGTACTTCTTAGACAATGAAGCAGCCTATTTCTTCGGTGGTTTACGTGAACAGTCTATTGAAGATAACTATCGCATGATGAGCTACGGTGTTGGTAAACACTGGGAAGTTAGCGAAAACGTACGCGTTATCACTGAATTAGCGGGTTACCGTGATTTCGGTCAAGCTTACAACGAATATAGCGCTAAGCTTGGTTTAGCTTATATCTTCGGCCAAACTAGTTCTGCTCCAGTGCGCAAAGATTCAGACAACGATGGCGTTTATGACGCTGTAGACCGTTGCCCTGCTTCTCCTGCAGGTACAGTTGTTGATGCTACTGGTTGTAGCGTTGATATGGATAAAGACGGTGTTTTAAACTCTGTTGACCAATGTCCTAACACTCCTGCTGGCGCGAAAGTGTCTGCGAACGGTTGTGAAATCAAAGACGCTGATAACGATGGCGTTTTAGATATTAACGATTCATGCCCGAACACACCTGCTGGTACTGAAGTAAATGCCAAAGGCTGTGCAGTAGACTTAGATAAAGACTCTGATGGTGTGTTGGATAGTAAGGACAAGTGCCTTGATACACCAATGACTGACAAAGTTGATGCCGATGGTTGTAGTGTATTAGTAGAAAAAGAAGTGTCGATCGCAATTGACGTTCTATTCGCTAATAACAGCAGCAAAATCGAAAACCCAGATTCACAAGAGTTTGTAGAGTTTGTTGAATTCATGAACCGTTACGGTAATACAATCGCTGTTATTGAAGGTCATACTTCATCAGTAGGTCGTGCTGAATACAATCAGTTCCTTTCACAAAAACGTGCCGACGCTGTTAAGCAAATGCTCATCACCAAATATGGTCTTGACGGAACTCGCTTACAAGCACAAGGTTTCGGTGAAACACAATTGAAAGATCCTGCTAACACAGCAGAAGCACATAAAATTAACCGTCGCATTGAAATTAAAGTTTCAACTAAAGTAAAAACTAAAGCGGCTCGTTAATTTCGTAACAAATTACTTTAAGTAATACATGCAGACGCCAACTTTAATAGTTGGCGTTTTTTTTACCTTTAATAATAGCTCGTTAAATAATGGCTCATTAACGTCTTTTTCAATAAAAGCCCATCGCTCGTCACCCCTTCTCCGTTGAAACAGAATAATCCAAGCTCTAAATACTTTATGCCAGTCTAATACCTTAGTCACATTGTCGACAAAACAAGCCTTAAAACTTGACCAAAGCACCTATAACGTCTATATTGTCGACAATTAAGGCAGATAGACAAATTTAATGAGCTCATTTACCGAACAGGCTATCACTGGTGCAGACAAAACCTTTTTCCAACTGAGAAAAGACATTGTGGAAGGTGAGATTATTGCTGGTAGTAAATTGAGTGAGATGGAATTGTCGACAAAGTATGGTGTTAGTCGAGCTGTCGTTCGAGAAGCTATTAACCGCCTGGAAAGCTGTCATCTGGTTGAACGAAAACCGAATGTGGGTGCAAGAGTAGTTGCCTTAACGCCACAAGGACTTATTCAACTATACCAAGTGAGAGAATCCTTAGAAGGAATGGCTGCAAGATTAGCAGCCAAAAACATGAGCGACGATGAAATTAAAGATCTGAAGGGTTTGCTAAATAGTCACTTTGAAGAAGTGAAAGGAAGCGAAACTTATTATCAAGAAGCTGGTGATGTCGACTTTCATTATCGCATCATTGTTGGCAGCAAGAATGATCACCTTATATCGTTACTCATTAATGGCATCTATCACCTAATTCGCATGTACCGAGTGCAGCTAGGCATGACAGGGCCACGAGTCACCACGGCTTTTGATGAACACAAGAATATTGTGCAGGCCATCAGTAATCGCGATGAAGAACTAGCAGAGATGCTAATGCGTAGGCACATTCTTTATTCAAAGCAAAATATTGAAGCTAGGCTAAAATAAGATAGCTTGTCAGTTTTTAATTTTCATTTTCTTTATAAAGAAACTGATAAATAAACTTATAAATAAACTTATAAATAAACGAGGCAAACATGAGCGCAGGTAAAAAATTTCGTCAGGCACTTGCTGACAATACTCCCCTTCAAATAGTAGGTACTATTAATGCTTACTCAGCAATGATGGCAAAGAAAATCGGTCACCAAGCAATTTACCTTTCAGGCGGCGGCGTAGCGAATGCTTCTTACGGTTTGCCTGATCTAGGCATGACTTCTTTGAATGATGTACTCGTTGATGTTAACCGTATTACCTCTGCTTGCGACTTACCATTATTAGTAGATATAGACACTGGTTGGGGCGGCGCATTCAACATCGCAAAAACGATCCGCGATATGGAAAAAGCAGGCGCAGCTGCTGTGCATATGGAAGACCAAGTTGCTCAAAAACGTTGTGGTCACCGACCGAATAAAGCCATTGTTAGCACTGAAGAAATGGTAGACAGAATAAAAGCGGCCGTTGACGCTCGCATTGATCCTGACTTCTTCATCATGGCTCGTACTGACTCATTCGCTCAAGAAGGCCTTGAGGCTGCTATTGAGCGTGCAAAAGCTTACGTTGCCGCGGGTGCTGACGGTATTTTTGCAGAAGCTGTGAAAACAGAAGAACATTATCGCGCATTCGCCGACGCCTTAGACGTTCCTATTTTGGCTAACATAACCGAGTTTGGTCAAACTGAACTATGGAACAAAGAGCAATTGGGAGAATGGGGTGCTGCAATGGTCCTTTACCCACTGAGCGCTTTCAGAGCAATGAATAAAGCCGCAGAAATGGTGTACACATCCATTCTTGAAAAGGGCGATCAAAAAGCCGTAGTTGATGCGATGCAAACTCGTATGGATTTATATGACTACCTTGGCTACCACGATTATGAGCAAAAGCTAGACGCTTTGTTCGCAGAAAACAAAAATCTTTAATTTAGACCGATAGAATTTACGGAGACAAAAAAAATGGCAAAAGTACTTAGTGGCGCAGGATTACGCGGTCAAGTAGCTGGTAAAACAGCCTTATCAACAGTGGGTCAATCAGGTTCAGGACTCACTTACCGTGGTTATGACGTAAAAGATCTTGCTGAAAAATGTCAATTTGAAGAAGTTGCTTACCTAATTCTAAAGGGCAAATTACCGACACAGACTGAACTTGATGCATATAAAGTAACTCTGAAAGGTATGCGCGGACTACCAACAGCACTAAAAGAAGTGTTAGAACGCATTCCTGCTGACGCTCATCCAATGGACGTGTTAAGAACGGGTTGTTCTATGCTTGGTAACTTGGAGATGGAAGCTGACTTCACTCAGCAAGATCAAGTAACTGACCGCATGTTAGCTTGTTTCCCAAGCATCATTTGTTACTGGTACCGCTTCTCGCATGATGGTGTACGCATTGATGTTGAAACGGATGATGATTCAATCGGTGCGCATTTCCTACATATGTTGCATGGTGAAAAGCCAAACGAATTGCATGAGCAAGTGATGCATGTTTCTCTTATTCTATATGCAGAGCATGAGTTCAATGCATCTACATTTACAGCTCGCGTTTGTGCTTCTACCTTGTCTGATATGCATTCTTGCATTACAGGCGCTATCGGTTCACTTCGCGGACCATTGCATGGCGGCGCGAATGAAGCAGCAATGGAAATGATTGAAGGATTCACGTCTGCAGATCATGCAGAAAAAGAAATGATGGGCAAACTAGAACGCAAAGAGAAAATCATGGGCTTTGGCCACGCGATTTACTCTGATTCTGACCCACGCAACGATATCATCAAAGCATGGTCTGAAAAGTTGTCTAAAGATGTCGGCGATACAGTACTTTATGCAGCATCAGTAAGATGTGAAGAAGTAATGAAGCGCGAAAAGGGCTTATTCTGCAACGCAGATTTCTTCCATGCATCTGCTTACAACTTCATGAAAATACCAACGAAGTTGTTTACACCTATATTTGTAATGTCTCGCCTAACTGGTTGGGCAGCACACGTAATGGAGCAGCGTGCGGACAACCGCATTATTCGTCCATCGGCAGACTACACCGGTGAAGAATTGCGTCCTGTTGTTGCAATTGAAAACAGATAGTCGTTGCGCATAATTTATCTCATTAAAGGCTCTCGTAAGAGAGCCTTGCAAGCCAGACATTAGTTGTTAACAGCCAATGAACTCCTCTTCGAGGTATTATCAAAACGCACTCACCAGTGAGTTCATAAGCAAAAGATAACAAACCAACCATAGGATTTGTCATGAACTACGATTACAGAAAGCCCCTACCAAACAGTCAACTTGACTACTTTGATACACGACAAGCCGTGAACGATTTAAAAGCCGGTGCATACGAAACCTTACCTTATACATCAAGAGTATTGGCTGAAAACTTAGTCAGAAAATGCGATCCAGCAATGCTCAAAGATTGCCTTAATCAGATTATTGAACGTAAGCGTGATTTAGATTTTCCTTGGTTTCCAGCTCGCGTTGTATGTCATGACATACTAGGGCAAACCGCACTTGTCGACTTAGCTGGTTTACGTGACGCCATTGCTGCAAAAGGTGGCAATCCTGCACAAGTAAACCCAGTTGTGCCTACTCAACTCGTTGTTGACCACTCTTTAGCAGTAGAGTACGGCGGAAATGACAAAGATGCTTTTGCAAAAAATAGAGCAATCGAAGATCGTCGTAACGAAGACCGTTTCCATTTTATTAATTGGACTAAGACAGCATTTAAAAATGTTGACGTGATCCCTCAAGGTAACGGTATCTTACATCAGATTAACTTGGAACGTATGTCGCCAGTCATTCAAGCAAGAGACGGCGTCGCATTTCCCGACACTTTAGTAGGCACCGACAGCCATACACCGATGGTAGACGCACTTGGCGTTATTGCAGTCGGTGTTGGTGGTTTGGAAGCAGAAAGCGTGATGTTAGGTCGTGCTTCATACATGCGATTACCAGATATCATTGGCGTTGAATTAACTGGCAAACCACAACCTGGGATCACCGCAACCGATATTGTTTTAGCTTTGACTGAATACTTGCGTGCGCAAAAAGTGGTTTCTTCTTATTTGGAGTTTTACGGTGAAGGTACCAAACACCTAACTTTGGGTGATCGCGCGACTATTTCTAATATGACACCTGAATATGGCGCAACAGCGGCTATGTTCTACATTGACAGACAAACTATCGACTATTTAACACTGACTGGTCGTGAAGACGATCAAGTTAAGTTAGTTGAACAGTATGCGAAAGAAACAGGTTTATGGGCTGACGATTTAGAGACAGCTGAATACGAACGCGTACTCAGTTTTGATTTGTCGTCTGTGGGACGCAACATTGCTGGTCCGTCGAACCCTCACAGCCGCGTTTCTACCGCTGATTTAGCCTCAAAAGGCATCAGTGGTATCGTGGAAAATGAAGAAGGCAAAATGCCTGATGGTGCGGTTATAATCGCGGCAATTACCAGTTGCACGAACACCAGTAACCCACGCAATATGATTGCTGCCGGCCTCATTGCGCGCAATGCGAATAAGCTAGGTCTATTGCGTAAACCTTGGGTGAAGAGTTCATTGGCACCAGGTTCAAAAGCGGTACAACTGTACTTAGAAGAAGCTGGGCTATTACCTGAACTAGAGAATCTCGGTTTTGGCGTTGTTGCCTTTGCATGTACATCATGTAACGGCATGAGTGGTGCACTCGATCCAAAAATTGCTGAAGAAATTAAATCGCGTGATTTATACGCAACTGCTGTCTTATCGGGTAACCGTAACTTTGATGGCCGTATTCACCCACAAGCAAACCAAGCATTTTTAGCAAGTCCACCGTTAGTTGTCGCATATGCTATTGCTGGCACGATCCGCTTTGATATAGAAAAAGACGTACTTGGCAAAGATGCGGACGGAAACGATATTCGCCTTAAAGATATCTGGCCAACGGATGAAGAAATTGATTCGGTTATTAAAACGAGCGTGAAACCTGAACAATTCCGTAAAGTGTATAACCCAATGTTCGACCTGACTGTCGACTATGGGGAAGACAACGACCCATTATATGAATGGCGTCCACAAAGTACTTATATCCGCCGTCCTCCATATTGGGAAGGTGCTCTAGCGGGCGAGCGCAGCATGAAAGGCATGCGTGCATTGGCTGTGCTAGGTGACAACATCACAACTGATCACCTTTCTCCATCGAACGCTATTCAAATGGATAGTGCCGCGGGTGAATACTTACATAAAATGGGCTTGCCTGAAGTTGACTTCAACTCCTATGCAACTCACCGTGGTGATCATTTAACAGCGCAACGCGCAACTTTTGCCAACCCGCGTTTAAAGAACGAAATGGCAGTGGTTGACGGTAAAATGAAAGAAGGTTCACTCACATGGCTTGAGCCAGAAGGCAAAGTCACTCGCATGTGGGAAGCGATTGAAACTTACATGGAACGCAAGCAGCCACTTATCATTGTGGCAGGCGCCGACTATGGCCAAGGCTCTTCACGTGATTGGGCTGCAAAAGGTGTTCGCTTGGCAGGCGTTCAAGTTATCGCTGCTGAAGGTTTTGAGCGCATTCACCGTACTAACCTCATCGGTATGGGCGTATTGCCACTTGAATTCGAAGCAGGCACAACTAGAAAGACCTTGGAGATTGACGGTTCAGAAAGCTTTGACGTTGAAGGCACGCCGACTCCGGGTTCAAAACTAACGCTAGTTATCACTCGCAAGAATGGTGAAGTACTGAAAGTGCCAATGAAGTGTCGATTGGATACTGCTGAAGAAGTCTCTATTTACGAAGCTGGCGGTGTTTTACAGCGCTTTGCACAAGACTTTTTAGAAGCCACAGTTTAATACGGAGCTAAGCAATGAGCTTTAAACCACAAATGAAAGTACCTGCTACGTATATGCGTGGCGGTACTAGCAAAGGTGTCTTTTTCAAGGTGAGCGATTTACCTGAAAAAGCCCAAGTTGCTGGCGACTATCGTGATCAGCTATTGTTGCGCGTTATCGGTAGCCCCGATCCATATGCAAAACATACCGACGGTATGGGCGGTGCAACATCAAGCACGAGTAAAACTGTTTTACTCAGCAAAAGTGATAAAGCAGATCACGATGTTGATTACTTGTTTGGTCAAGTTGCTATTGATAAGCCCTTTGTTGATTGGAGCGGTAACTGCGGTAACTTAACTGCTGCTGTGGGCTCTTTTGCCATCAGCAATGGTTTAGTCGATGCAGCGCGCATCCCTGACAACGGAATTGCCGTTGTTAGGATCTGGCAAGCTAACATCAAGAAAACAATCATTGCGAATGTGCCTATTACCAATGGTGAAGTGCAAGAAACCGGTGATTTTGAACTGGATGGTGTTACTTTCCCTGCCGCTGAAGTAAAAATTGAATTTGTAGACCCAGCTGACGGTGAAGGTGATATTTTCCCTTCAGGAAACCTTATTGATACTTTAGATGTGCCGAATATTGGTTCATTCAAAGTCACGATGATTAATGCTGGTATTCCTACATTATTCTTAAATGCTGACGAACTTGGGTACACTGGTACAGAACTGCAAGATGCGATAAATAACGATGAAGCGGCGCTCGCTAAATTTGAAATGATTCGAGCTCACGGCGCAGTGAAAATGGGGCTAATTGTTCACCCTGATGAAGCAGTCGCAAGACAACATACGCCTAAAATAGCCTTCGTCTCAGAGCCAAAAAAGTATGTGTCTTCAAGCGGTAAAAACATTGAAGTATCCGATATTGATTTAAATGTGCGCGCTTTGTCGATGGGTAAGTTACATCATGCCATGATGGGCACTGCAGCTGTTGCTATCGGCACGGCTGCTGCTATTCCAGGTACATTGGTGAACTTAGCAGCGGGCGGCGGTGACCGTGAGTCAGTGACGTTTGGCCACCCTTCAGGTACGTTAAAAGTGGGCGCTAAAGCCGAAAATCAGGACGGTAATTGGGTTGTTGATCGCGTTAGCATGAGCCGCAGTGCTCGAGTGTTAATGGAAGGAAATGTTCGTCTACCGAGTATTGATTGATAGCTTTACCACTGGTCTCTTCCGAAGGCTCTGTGCTAGTTAGCAGGGAATGAGTCTTGATTTGAGCTATTCGCGTCCCGATATCGTATTAAGACTTCGCAAAAGAAAAGTCATGTGCGTTAAACCACATGACTTTTGCGTTTTTGAAATCTTTTTCGCGCAAGCAAGTTCTTATAAGCACATATTGAAATCTAAAAAGTAAACTCAGTCGACAACTTACGAAAAATTTGTCGTAGAAGCTTTTCAAATAAAAGGAAGATAACATGGCAGATCCAACATACACACCACCGAAAATATGGACATGGGATAGCGAAAGTGGCGGTAAGTTCGCAAATATCAATCGACCTGTTGCTGGCCCTACTTCAGAAAAAGAATTGCCTGTTGGCAAACATCCTTTGCAACTTTACTCACTTGCTACACCCAATGGTGTCAAAGTCACCATGATGCTCGAAGAATTATTAGCAAAAGGCGAAAAAGGCGCAGAGTACGACGCGTTCTTAGTCAATATTATGGAAGGCGAACAATTCACCAGCGGCTTTGTTGGTGCAAACCCAAACTCAAAGATTCCCGCTTTAGTTGACCATACTACCAAAACACCAACTCGTGTTTTTGAGTCGGGCTCAATTTTGCTTTATTTAGCAGATAAGTTTGATGCCTTCTTGTCTAAAGACCCAGTCAAACGAGCTGAAACAATGTCATGGCTAATGTGGCAAATGGGTGCAACACCAATGCTTGGTGGTGGCTTTGGTCACTTCTATGCGTACGCTCCGGAGAAGTATCAATATCCAATCGATCGCTATGCGATGGAAGTTAAGCGTCAGTTGGACGTATTAGACCGTCAGTTGGCAGATAATGAGTTCATAAGTGGAGATGAGTACACTATTGCCGATATGGCCATTTGGCCTTGGTACGGTGGTTTAGCTTTAGGTAAGTTGTATGAAGCTGGCGAGTTCTTGCAAGTCGAAGACTACAAAAACGTTCAAAGATGGACCAGAGCCATCGATGCTCGCCCTCAGGTAAAACGAGCTAAAATGGTCAACCGCACTTGGGGCGACCCATCAGGTCAATTGCATGAACGACATGATGCAAGTGACTTCGACACGAAGACACAGGATAAAGTCGAAGATAGTGAGTAGTTACTGCGCAGGCACAATACTGTTCGTTTAGCCTACCGTCATTACTGCGAAGGCATAGAACTGTTCATTTAGCCTACCGTCATTACTGCGAAGGCATAGAACTGTTCATTTAGCCTACCGTCATTACTGCGAAGGCAGTAATCTCCTTCTATCGACTACGATGCAAAAACTGATAAATTCAGTAAAAGGCTAAAACGAACAGTACATTGCGAAGGCAATAATGTCCTCAGTTTACCATCTGTGTTGAGGGCTGGAGGTCCTTGCCTTCGCAAGAATAACGGTGCTATTTTTAAAGCGGCCCCCTCACAAAGGCCGCACCTTTTTCGAATAGAACTCGCTTTTCAAATCACTCTATTTTCTTCGCCAAATGGTCACCATTTTGATGCAAGGTCAAGCTATCGACAACTCCATCCTCACTGCTATTCATCGTTATTTTGATATCTGTGTTCTTGAGCATCAATTTATTATCACCTATGGCTAGAAGTTCAACCTCTTCTTGGCCAGTAGCTACGACAAACATTTGGCCACTTTTACTGAAGATATTAATATGAAAATTGGGAGCTAATTCATACTTTCCTATATATGTTTTGAATACTTTCTCGTCCAAATCAACTACAGACACTGAAGGAAGAGGTTTGTCCGTTTTCATCCAAACTTGATCTTGTCCCGTGCTTTTTAAGGTGACTGAACTCAGCTCGCCATTACTATCTCGATTGAAGTTCAAACTTACTACACCGTCTTCAAAGAAGAATTGATCTTTGGCAAATGGATGAATCTTATAGCGCATTCCTCCGCTTCTCAAAGAATACAATTGTCCATCTTCAAACGTAAAAATTCGAACATCATCAGCGCTCTTTTCGTACACCCCTTGATACGATCTTAACTCGTCCTCTTTTAACTTAATCTTATCCCAACTGAAAGGCTTTCCAATAGCTATGGCCGCTATTTTATTGGCGGTTCCCGCGCCTGGCGAATTACAATTACAATTGGAGAATACCGCTACAAACACATCTTCTTTAGGCAGCAGCAATGAGGAAGTTAAATAGCCATTAATACCACCACCATGTTCAACCAAAGGTGAACCTTGAATGTTGCCAATGAACCAACCAAATCCATAGTCTATATTGTCGCCATTATTGAGAACGCCCATTTGATGTGCCATCTTTCGGCTTTCTTTACTAATGACTTGATCATTCATTATCGCCATATACCATGCGTATACATCATCGACCGTCGAAAGCAGTGAGCCTGCAGCATAAGGCTGAGTCATACTTAAAAAATCAGCGTTCTTATAGGTATCATCCGCCTTGTCATAACCTGATGCGCGGTTTTTGATTATTTTGGAGGTTGAACCGTAGTGCGAATTTTTAAGGCCCAAGGGTTTGAAAAGGTGGTTTTCAATGTAATTGGCATAAGTATCACCGGACACTAGTTCAATGATATGGCCCAACAAAACGTAACCTGAATTGTTGTACTTGAACTGCTCTCCGGGCGCAAAATCCATCGGCTCATTTTTAAAGTAATCAATCAGTTCAATTGGCGTAAAATCTCTTTTTCGTTCCTCAGCATCCCACTTCTGCATTCCTGTATAACTTTTGATGCCTGAAGTGTGGTTTAACAAATGCTTTATGGTGATTGAGTACCCGTGAGTTGGGTAATCCTTTACGTACTCAGTGATGTCGGCATTTAAATCAATCTTACCTTCTTCAGCTAACTTTAGAATCGCGACAGCAGTGAATTGTTTGCTTATAGATCCAATACGAAAAATATTGTCTGGCGTCATTTTGACATTTAATTCCAAGTCTGCCATGCCAAAAGCTTTGCGATAAATTGGCTTACCATCCTTGATCACTAAAGCAACTCCGCCGGGCCCACCTGGCTCAAATAACTTGTTTAGAAGCTCGTCAAACTGTTCGGAGGTATCGGCTGCTTGGCTTGAAAATGAGCACGCCAGTAAAAATAAAATAAAAATATAGTTTTTCATTAGTCCCTTATCCCTTGATCAACAAATTGTGATAAACCTTATTATCAAAATGAGTGTAGGAACTCATTGATAATTAATCAAGTTTCTGGGGCGTGAATGCGACTTAGTGTCACAATAGTTATCAGCGTTCGTTTAAGCCTTTATACTGAATTTATCAATTTTAGCATCGTGTAAATAGATGGCGATTACTGCCTTCGAAGTAAAGACAGAAAGCTTTTTAACCTTAAACGAACAGTATAATGCGCAGGCAAGAATACACCGGATTTACTACCAGTGTTAGGGCTGGAGGTCCTTGCCTTCGCAAGGATGACGAAGCTTTCGCAAGGATGACGAGGCTTTCGCAACGATGGCGGAGCTTTCGCAACGATGACTCAGTTTGCTAAATATTCTCGAACAAAGCCGAGTCTAAAGGACGCTCCATCAGCTTTGTTATTTCGTCCGCTGGTACGGGTCTACTGAAATAAAAACCTTGGATAACATCGCACTTAAAACCATTAAGTGATTTGAGTTGGCCGTGAGTCTCAACGCCCTCTGCAATAACCGTCAGTTTCAAAGTTGTAGCTAGAGCAATAATAGCTTCAACAATTGCTGCATCATCCGGATCGGAATCAATCGTTATAACAAACGAACGATCAATTTTTAGGGTATGAATCGGGAATTTCTTCAAGTAGCTAAGGGACGAATATCCTGTACCAAAATCGTCGATTGAGATAGCAACACCCATATCTCTTATTTGATTTAGTCGAATGATATTCTGTTCTACATCATTCATTATAGCGCTTTCAGTCAATTCTATTTCTAAGAGTGAAGCAGGTAAACCGCTATCATCCAAGGCGCGTTTAATCATTTTCAATAACGACGCGCGTTTGAATTGAATACTCGACAGGTTAACCGAGACTCTAAAGTTTTGCATGCCTAAGTCCTGCCATTCTTTGGCCTGCAAACAAGCCTTGCGCATTACCCATTCACCTAACTCATTAATAATGCCAGAGTCTTCTGCTACTGGAATGAACTCGCTCGGTGTAACACAGCCTAACTCGGGGCTATTCCAACGTAACAAGGCCTCTACGCTAATTATTTCGTTCTTCTTAAGGCAAACTTGCGGCTGATAGTGCAAAGTAAATTCATCGTTGTTTAAGGCATTTCGAAGACAACCTTCAATCTGCAAAAACTTCATCGCGTTTTCATTCAACGACTCAGCATAAAAACGATACCCGCTTCGGCCCATGCTTTTTGCATAGTACATTGCAACGTCAGCGTGCTTCTTAAGCTCACTGGCATTTGCACCGTCGCGGGGATACATGGCAATACCAATACTCGGAGTGAGCGCCACTTCATAATCATCAATAGAGACCAACTCAGAAATACAATTCACTAATGATTGAGCGACACGTTTAATATCTTCGTCTTTTTGGGTGTTATTGAGCAAAATCATAAACTCATCGCCACCTAGTCGGGATACTTCTATATTGCTGCTTTCTAAGATGGCGTTTGGCATAATATTTGTGTCTTTAACACACAAGCAAATTTTTTCGCTTATCTTCTTCAGCAGTTTGTCGCCGAATTCATGACCTAATGTATCATTAATGCGCTTAAAGTTGTCTAAATCAATGTACATGATGCAAAGGTTTTGTTGCTCTTTTGCGGCAAACCACACCGCTTCTTCTAAGCTATCGTCTAAGCTCTGTCTGTTTGGCAAACCTGTCAATGCATCGAAGTAAGCTAACTTCCGCATTTTCTCTTCGCTCTGTTTCAAGTTTAATAGGTTTTCACTCCCTTTGAGCATGTAACGAACTCTATGAGAAACCATTGGCCATTTAATTGGTTTTGGCAAAAAGTCCGTTGCACCATTCTTATAAGCATTCTCGATGGACGAAATGTCGTCGGCCCCTGTTACCATTAGTATGGGTGTATCTTTGCCCCTAGGGTGCTTTCTAATTTCTGCACACACTTCAAAACCACTAAGCATTGGCATGTGCACATCGAGTAAAACAATAGTTGGCTCGTGCTTTAAGAAGAGCTTCAGCGCATCCATACCGTTGGTTGCAGTCAAAACTTTCATATTGTCACTGCTTAAGGTTTCTTCCATCAGCAACAAATAAGTTGGGTCATCATCACATACCAATACAGTTGCGTCAGTGTCAATAGCGAGCGAGTTTTCAGTCATACATCTTCTCAATTAAAATTTCTAAACTTTCGAGTGACTTCTCGAAAACATGTTCAAGTTCTTCTAAGGTTTCAGTGTCATCGATAACTTGGTTTGATTTTGCCGCAGTTTCAATAGCCAATAGAAGCTGAGTTAGTGTCATCGTGCCGACATTACCAGAAAGTGATTTCATGGCATGTGCTAGCTCCATTGCACTTGTCCTATCATTGGCTTTGCAAGCCTCAACAAGCGCAGGCATTTGTTCGACCATGACCGTTTTAAAAGAGTCGGCGACACGTAAATAGAGTTTCTTGCCAGTTCTAGCCTCAATTTCGCGGATGCTTTCCACGGCAACAGCATCAATCCAATCGTCAACTTCTATGGTTAACTTCACTGGGGAGTTTTGTGGAATTTCTAATGGATTAATTTTGATCTGTTTTTCTGGGATGTGCTCAGCAATCATATTGAATAACTGAGATGCTGTGAATGGCTTCAACATAAAGTCGTTCATACCAATTTCAAGACATAGTCCTTTCTCTTCGTCAAAAACACCGGCGGTAAGAGCTATGATAGGTACTGGCTCTAACTGTGCTGATGACTTCTCGTTTTCACGAATAATACATGTAGCTGTTAAGCCATCCATTACCGGCATGTGTAAATCCATAAATATGAGATCGTAGCGATTCTTTTTACACAAATCGACAGCCACTTGTCCGTTGTCAGCAATATCGACTTCGCAACCAAACATCTCCATCATGGTGACAGCAACGTCTTGGTTTGCAACAACGTCTTCGACTAGTAGTATTTTTGCACTGAATCGAGAGTTGTTCTCGCTTAATTCATTCACTTCTGTGCTTGTTTCATGCTCTTGCGCGCTATCACCACTGGCATAAAGAATTTCCGAACGCACAGAGTCTAAACGAATCGGCTTTTCGATACGCCTCATACCAAACTCATTTACGGCATCGGCCTTTTCTGTTGTTCTTAGCAATACACAATATTCAGTATTTTCGAGAGTCGTCGAAATAAAAGCACGATTCATTAAGAAGTCTGGATGATCGATAAATATAAGTGCATTTTCAGCTGGAGTAAGATCGTCACGCAAAGCCTCTATTGAAGTTAGAACGGCATTAACATGCAACCTTTCAAAAGCATTTTGCATCATTTTCGAGACGGTATCATTCTCGCTGATTAACAAGACGGGACGTATATTCAGATTCTCGACTTTAGATACACTGCGATGCTGCTTGTTTGGCAGCACAACTGGCAAGCTCACGGTAAAGGTAGTGCCCTTTCCTAAGTTTGAGGCAACGTCTATCTTCGCTAGCATCTTCTCTACGATTTTGCGGGTAATTGACAATCCTAAGCCTGTTCCACCAAAATTTCTTGTGGTTGTAGAATCTGCTTGTTGAAACTCGTTGAATATTTTTTCGAAGTGTTCTTGCTCAATACCAATGCCGGTATCTTTCACCGCAATTTGTATCTGCTTATCGATATATTGAATATTTAAGTTGATACTGCCTGCGGATGTGAATTTAATCGCGTTGCTGAGTAAATTCGAAATGACCTGACGCAACCTATGAGCATCACCCATTATATGCCGCGGACAGTCTTCGGAAATGCTGTAACCGAGCTCTAACTCTTTTTCTGATGCTTTCACGGAAAATAAAAACAGTAGCTCTTCAATTAATGCATGTAAG
The DNA here is from genome assembly GCF_047250385.1 of Glaciecola sp. MF2-115. Taxonomy (NCBI): domain Bacteria; kingdom Pseudomonadati; phylum Pseudomonadota; class Gammaproteobacteria; order Alteromonadales; family Alteromonadaceae; genus Glaciecola; species Glaciecola sp. MF2-115. Next base: position 31,479 of record NZ_JBLBVM010000046.1, on the reverse strand, counting down.
TCAAACTCATGATTCTCAAGTTCAATTTGATCCGCTTCAATTTTTGAAAGGTCTAGTATGTCATTGATAAGTTGCAACAAACTTTCACCTGCACGACTTACCGCGTTGGCATAGCGTTTTTGATTCTCGTTGAGCTGTGATGTAAGTAAAAGTTCACTCATACCAATGATGCTATTCATTGGCGTTCTTATTTCGTGGCTTACAATCGCTAGAAAATTAGACTTCGCTTGTGCTGCTTTAATCGCGAGATCTTTGGCTTTATTAGTCTCTTCAACTGCAATAGCCAGTTGATTATTGGCTTGTTCCAACTCTGAGGTTCGCAAGTTAACTTCTTTCTCAAGTTCAAGGCTATAAGCGATTTGCTTTAATTTTTTACGCTGTGCCATCGTAAATAACCGGTAAGCAATGAAAACAGCGACCCAAAAGTAAGTTAAGTAAGCAACGGATGAGCGGTAGAAAGGTGGGTTTACCAGGATCGGGATTTCCAGGATTTCGTCAGACCAAATGCCATCATTGTTACTTCCCCTTACTTGGAAAACATAATATCCGTTTGCTAAATTGGAAAAGTTAACTTGATTGGAGTTGGTAAGATCTATCCATTCATTGTCACTTCCTTGAAAGCGATGCTGATATAGATTGTATTCAGGTTTGGTATAATCAAGCGCTGCGAAACTAAACCCAAAGTATGTTTGGTTTGCGTTGAGCTCGATTTGTCCTTCACTATTAAATGCTCTATGAATAGGAATCGACTCGTTCATTCGATTAAATTCTGTTAACACTACTCTTGGTTTGTGTAAGTTCATTGGCACATTAGTCGGAATAAAGGTGTTAAAGCCATTCGAACCACCAAAGAAGATGCGACCATCTTTACCTTGGAAAAAGGCACTACTATTAAAGTCCTTACTCTGCAGGCCATGGCTGGTGTCAAAATTAACAACTTTCTCATTCTCCAAGGATATAAAACTGATCCCCTTGGATGTGCTTACCCAAATATAACCATTACCAGAAGTCAGTAGCCCATAAGCGAAGTTGGTTTCTAAGCCCTGTTTTTCTCCAATATATTTAACTTTGTAAAGTTTATTGTTTAAATCTTTGACTGCAATTCGGCCAACACCCTTTTCGCTAGTGCTAAACCAGAGATTGTCTTCAGTAAATAGTAAACTCCATATATCTTGGTCGTCTATTGGAAGCCGCAAAAACTCCTTAGTGGCCAAATCAAATTGATTGATACCACCACCGTTTGTTGCAATCCAAATTGTATTATTCTGACCTGGAACCATGTGCGTAATTTTATCATTTGATAAACTTTTTGGATTATCACGCTCATTTCTGAACCGTTGAATTTCACCAGAACTACTCAGGATGTTAATGCCCCCACCATAAGTTCCGATGGCAAAATTACCATTGCCAATTTCCATTATTTTACTTATTAGGTTGGAACTTAGGCTTGCTTCATCGTCAGGGTCGTGCAGATATTGTGAGAAGTAATTTGAGCCTTTCTTACGAAAATGAAGGCCGCTTTGGTATGTTCCTACCCACAAATTTTGTTGTGAATCGACGAGTAAGGCCGTGATTCGATCATCCTGAAGAGCACCTTCAACGCCAGGCTGAGCTTTAATATGTGTAATTGTAGATTCATCAATATCAATAACATTAATGCCATCATCCCATGTACCTACATACATATCGCCATTTTCAGCTTCCGCAAACGAGTAAATGAGATCACTTGATAGATCACGACCAGTTGGCACTCGGCGATTAACCAATTGGAATGAGCTGAAAGAGCGGTTCCATTTGTTAATACCAACGTGTGTACCAACCCAAAGTACGCCACCGGCATCTTGAAATAAAGTTTCTACCCTATCGTCAACTAAGCTTAATCTGCTGGATTCGTTATGTACATGACGGAAGAATCTATTCGAATTATCATTCCACTCACATAAGCCACTCGAGGTAGCAAAATAAATATCGCCGTAACTATCTTCAAAAATATCATTTATTGAGTTTGAACAAATGCTGTAGGGATTTTCGGCTTCTGTTACAAAGTGCTGTTTTACACCTATATTTTTATCAAATAAAAATAAACCAGAGTTAACCGAACCAACCCAGAGCTGTTTATTTTTGTCTACCATGATTGAGCGTATTTTATTGGTAGGTAAAGGAATTTCTGAATCAGGGTTAAAGGCAACAAAATTGCTTGTTCCTGCAGCTCTGAAAAGCAAACCAGCGCCTTCAGTGGCTACCCATATATTGCTCTCATCGTCTGTCACAATATCCCAAACGTGATTGGAAGCAAGTCCAGACTCAGTATCTAGTAACTCTATGAATTTAGACTTAACAATATCGAAGACTGCGATACCACCATTCGATGTACCGAACCATATTCTATCTTCTGAGACTTGTGTAATAACACTAAACGATAGACCTTTGACTAATGGGTGTTCTTCTGGGTTTGTAAAATTATAAAAACCATCAATCTCGGGTATGTAGAGACTCACTCCGGATCTACTTGCAACCCATAATTGGCCTTCGCTATCCGACATTACATCAGTTATCCAACCTCCTGGGAGGCTGTTTTCGTTGTCAGCGTCTGGTTTATAAAATGTGACTTTCTGACCGTCATATTTGTTGAGGCCATCTTGGGTAGCTATCCAAATAAATCCTTGAACATCTTGTTCAATATCTTTCACTACAGGACCTGAAAGCGCATGGCGTTCATTCATTGTTGAGAAAGAGATGTCTCGAGCGAGCCGGTCATAAAAGAGTTTTGCTTGGAGAGAGGAGCTTAATAGTATCCCGCAGCAGAACAATGATATGAACAACAAACACTTTCGCATTGGTATCTTATTAATTATTAACGAAAACATGCAAGCAACTAGTCAGTATCTTAAAGTCATTATTGAGTCTAAAACATTTATCCATTCAAAACCAAAATAACTTTAGCAAGGAGAAACGAAAAAAGGCCTACGGATATCTTGGTAGGCCTTTAATATTGTTAAATAAATGATTTATATTCAGTTTATTATTTCGTTTCTTTGAAATCTACTGAAGCATAGGGAAGAAAAGTGATTTTATCATTGGGATATGACTGAGCACTTTTCAACCAAATATCTTAGTTACCGCTTATTGCAGGCAAGTAAGACCTTATGCTAGCTGGTCAGCTGAAGGCCAAATCACGCCTGCTACTGATTGATCAGCTGTAGGCCAAATGACACCTTTTGCTTTTGAATCAGTTGAAGGCCAAATCACGCCCTTTGCTTTTGAATCAGCCGAAGGCCAAATCACGCCTGCTACTGATTGATCCGCTGTAGGCCAAATGACACCTTTTGCTTTTGAATCAGTTGAAGGCCAAATCACGCCCTTTGCTTTTGAATCAGCCGAAGGCCAAATCACGCCTTTTGCTTTTGAGTCAGCAGAAGGCCAAATCACGCCTGCTACTAATTGGTCAGCAGAAGGCCAAATTACGCCTGCTACTGATTGATCAGCTGTAGGCCAAATGACACCTTTTGCTTTCGAATCAGCCGAAGGCCAAATCACGCCTTTTGCTTTTGAGTCAGCTGAGGGCCAAATCACGCCTTTTGCTTTTGAGTCAGCTGAAGGCCAAATCACGCCTGCTAATGACTGGTCAGCTACAGGCCAAATCACCCCTTTCGCTAGCTGGTCAGCAGATAGTGCAACTTGTTCGTCTTCATTGAAGAAGCGAATCATCGCATTCCTTGAAGCAATACCTTGAATCTGTTCAGCAGTAAGCTTCGCTGAAACGGCTTGGATATTTTTGAATTCGTGAATAATGACACCGTTTTCTGCTTGTACTGCAGAAACCAATGCTGAGCGGCTTGCACCCTGTAAGATATAATCTTCACCGCTTGAGAAATTTGATACACCCCAAGCTGCTGCGGTAAACGCGAGTGCACTACCTAAAATTGCGGTTTTTATCTTGTTGATTCTTCTCTGTTTTTTAATAATTTTGAGATTTTTCATAACTAAGTTCCAATTTTGACTGCGTTAATTGTTGAGTCGGGTACATCACCAAAAGATCAATCTAATCGTTGATTTGCATTAATGATGAACTCGAATCTCAGTATGCGTCAAAAATTTGGCGTGTAAACAAAATTATTAGTAAAAAACCTGAACTTTTGTGCTGTTTTTTAGAGAGATCGCTCACAGCCCCCGAAAACAAACATACCTATAGATGAAAATTTATACGTAAATAATTTCTAGACGTAATATTCCACACCTTAATAAGGTTAAATATTAGCCACTTTCGGTATAAATTTTGCACTCTCCAGCAAAAGTGAGTGTTCTCATGCGAATAAACCCAACACCTGTTTAACATTTTTTTAACGTTAAGTGGCTAGTTTCTGAACGAATGATCTAAGAATTTAAACGAACAAATTGACATGAGCGCTAATAACGCAAAATTATCAATATAAAACAGGTAGATACGCAAAAAGAAAATCTTGTTACACTGATATAAAGTGATCAACTACACACAGAAATTATAACGAACTTTAAGATAGAACCCGCATGTTTAGAGGGGGTGAAGTACACTTAGTTGAATTAAAAACCGCATCGAACCAGAATATAAACGAAAAGTGAAGTTTATCTGCAAATAAATCGAGATAATTTATGGGAATTTGAGGTTTTTTGAGAGAGTAACTAAGACAATTGAGGCATAAACAACAAAGTTATTAGAAAAGTGCTAGTGCTTTGAGAGGCTAATATTCATCATCAAATGCTGGGCCTGCATAATTATCAAATCGAGAAAATTGACCTTGAAAGGTAAGTCGACTTGTCCCGATTGGTCCATTCCTTTGCTTACCAATAATTATTTCAGCAATACCTTTTAACTCGGAAGCTTCGTTATAAACTTCATCGCGATAGATAAACATAATCAAATCGGCATCCTGCTCTATAGAGCCTGATTCACGCAAATCTGAATTGATAGGCCTTTTGTCCGCTCGTTGTTCTAGTGTTCGGTTTAGCTGCGATAACGCAACGACAGGCACTTCTAGCTCTTTCGCCAAAGCCTTCAATGAACGGGATATTTCCGCAATCTCTAATGTACGGTTCTCACTCAATGAAGGCACGCGCATTAATTGAAGGTAATCAATCATGATTAATGAAATCCCGCCTTTATCTCGCGCTATCTTTCTAGCTCTAGTACGCAACTCCATTGGAGTAAGACCGGATGAATCATCGATGAATAGATTATCTTTCTGCTTTAATGTTTTGATTGTGCCAGACATCCTAGCCCACTCTTCATCATCAAGCTGAGCGGTTCGAATATGTGTTTGGTTTACTCTACTTAAAGACGCGAGCATTCTCATCATGATTTGTTCTGCGGGCATTTCAAGACTGAAAACTAAAACAGGTTTGTCTTGCAACATCATTGCGTTTTCACATAAGTTCATCGCAAATGTGGTTTTACCCATAGAGGGTCGAGCTGCGACAATGATAAGATCGGAACGTTGTAAACCGCTTGTTTTGTCATCAAGGTCGGTATAGCCGGTTGATACGCCGGTAATATCTTTGCCTTGCTTAACTAACTCATCAAGTCTATTGACTGTTTTAGTCAGAACCGTTGTGACATCTTTAGGGCCTTCGTTCTCACCTGTGCGTTTCTCGGCGATCTCAAAAACTTTCGACTCTGCTAAATCAAGAATTTCAGCGCTGTCTCGCCCTTCTGGGTTGTAACCCACATCAGCAATGTCGTGCGCAACGCCGATGAGCTCTCTAACGACAGCGCGCTCGCGAATGACGTTTGCATAAGCAGTAACGTTAGCGGCACTGGGTGTATTCTTCGCCAATTCAATAAGGTAGGAAAAACCACCGGCCTCTTCTAACAGACCATTTTGAGCGAGATTATCTTTAACAGTAACGGTATCGACAGATTGGTTATTACTTAAAAGTTTGATAATCGCAGCAAAGATTGTTCGATGTGAACGGTTATAAAAATCACTTTCCACTACAATTTCAGCAACCTTGTCCCATGAATCGGGGGCGATCATCATACTGCCCAGCACTGATTGCTCCGCTTCAATAGAGTGCGGAGGTATCTTTAGCTGTTCGACATCGTCTTTTTTAGGTTTATCTTGAAAATTCAATTGCAGTGCACGGTTGATTTTTGGGTCGATTATTATGCGCGAAAAAAACCATCTTGTCTGTTAAAAATATGAAGAAAATGGGCAGTGATTTAAGACAAGCAAGCAAATTCGCCGCTATCAGGCTTTAGTATCAGGTTTATGCTTGTTAGTAAGCACTCAATAAAATTTATGACTTCTTCGACTCCGCTAATAACATGTCCCAAGCAGAGGTCTCTTTTTCATCCAATACCGTTTTAAGCATGTCCATTGGCTCGCCATGATTAGCATCTGCTTCAATGTAAAAGTCGCAATATGCCTGTAGACGCTTTCCATATTGCCCACCAACAATGGCAACGTAATCAGTTGGGTCTCGGTTTAAAGGCTTGGCAAAGATACAAACATACAGACTCGTTAATTGAGCGTTGTTATTTTTTGGAATGGTAAACTTATCAAGAGGGTTGGCCTTTACGGGATCAAGTAAAACAACAACATTCGCATTAATATTAAGTGAGGGAAGTATGTTTAAAGCTAACTCATTCGCAACGGCCCCGCCGCGACTGTGACCTACTAGATTTATTCGCACATCTGGCTTTGCTTGTTTAACTTGGACAATGCTTTCGGCAATAGCGTCCTTCTCTAAATAACCGTAATAGTGGGTTTCGCAGCTCGAACCTTTTTTCTGATCAAAAGCGGTTCGACACAAGCCCATTAAATTTGTGGGGCCCCACCTAACAAGTCCGAAGCTTTCTCGAGTCTTGTCAGCGGCGCCACCAATAAAATAAACAACATTTGAAATTTCTATTTTATTTCTCGCTTAATGCTTTAACTTAAAAGCTACCATTAATTTGTGAAGAAATAATATATGTATATAGCCTTACATTCAAAATGCTTTACTTCGTTGACACTTTTACACGTCCATGAACAGTAGATACTTCAACAGTCGCGGTAGGATTGGCTGTACTAAATTCTAACCAACGTCTAGGCCCATACTTAGCTTTGCTCTGTTCTTTGTCAGTGATTTTGTTTTTAATCGAGCCACCCGCATGTGCTTCAATATCAAATTTTGCTGCAACGTCCTTCTGAAACATTAAGTCAACTGAACCACCTACTGAGGAAGCTTCAACTCGACCATTTTTTTGCAAATCCATGACAACATCAATCGAACCATTAACTGTATTCATGATAACTTCAGTCACCTCTTGCAGCACCAATTCGATATCGCCATTAACGGTTTCCGCTCTCACTTCGGGACTATCGCTCTCAATTTCAATGTCGCCATTCACAGTGCTTAGTTTAAGTTCCTTTTTACCGCTGTGTTTTCCAATAATGTTGCCATTCACCGTCTCTATCGCGACATCACCATCTAAGCGACGTGCTTTGATATTGCCATTAACAGATTCAAGACGAATGCGACCTAGCAAGTCATCTACTTCGATGTCACCGTTTACTACATCAACATTAGCTCCACCATGAATGCCTTTCATTTCAAGTTGTGCATTTGTTGAGGTGTAATCAACCTGGCTATTCATTGGAACGTGTATCACAAGCTCATCGCCTTGTTCACTCCCCCAATTATTCCATCCCCTGCTAGTGCGTTTTTGTTTTACGTGAATGATGATTGACGAACCATCACGTTCGAATTTAAATTCATCGGTATATTCACCCAATACACCCGTAACGCTAACTTCTTTTTTGTCCCATCCAATGATTTTCGCTGAACCGCTAACATGTTCAATCTCTACTTTTCCTTTCGGATCTGCTTCCATTGATTCATTTACATTCTGTTTAGCGTTAACCATCAGTGCGAGCAAGCTAAAGCCAATTACGGCGGCTGTTCGGCCTATTAATGATTTCATAATTACCTCGTTAGTAAGTTTTTGACTCTTTGTCGTTGAAATGTTGCTGGGTCGTCATATTTATTGTTAGGCTTGATACAACGCTTAATGCGTATTTACAGTATCGAGAGCCGAAACTCTTAAATACGATCCCAGCGTGGTTCATGTACGCGCTCAATAATGGCCATTTGTTGCTCATATACATTCTTTAACATCTTCAGCAGTGCTGGATTATTCGGTTCTTGGGCAAGTGCTTTCTTAATCGCTTGCGCTGCTTCATCCAGCTCTTCAATTTGTTGTTGCCAGTTGTCCGTTGACGCAGGCTGATCTTTAAATCGGATCAAGAGGGATTGCTTTTGTAAATTATGTTGTTCTGACATCGCCGCAACTAGGTTTTCACCTTGCAAGTTTTTACCGCTTTCAAAAGACATCCATCCGACTACGACTAACACTAAGAAACTAGCAGCCATTGCAAACATCGGCTTCGGACTTCGAAACAGGTGCTTACCTTCAGTGTGTGACTTTTCGGCGCTCGCACTTTGCTTTGCGTCAAGCTCTAATGCTTGCTCAATTCCTTTCCATAAGTCTCTTTCTGGCTGTTTATCTAAAGCCATTTGTTCAATTCGCTTTTCGAGAGCTTCGTCCAGACGATTATCTTTACTCTTATTCATCATCCATCCACCCTTGTATTAAACTTTTCGCGCGATGAAATTGCGCTTTACTCGTGCCTACTGCCATATCTAATATTTTCGCGATTTCTTCGTGTCGATACCCTTCAATTGCATGCAGCACAAATACCCATCTAGCACGCTCTGGTAATTGATATATATAACGCTCTAAATTCGCATCAGCGATTGAGCCCTCAGCTTCGCTTTCCATTGCAATGGTGTGCTCAATGCTAAACATCTTTTGCCACCAGCCACGTTGTTTTCGTATATAGGAAATCGTGACGTTTGAGGTCACACTATGTAACCAAGTAGAAAACTGGCTCGTACCATCAAAGTTATCTAGCTTGCGCCATAACTGAATAAACACTTCTTGTGCCGCATCCTCAGCTAAGGATTTGTCCGCACACAATCGAAAACATAAGCCGTAAACCCGATTAATGTGCAATTCGTACAAACCCTTAAATGCCAATTTATCCCCTTGTTTCGAAGCGTCGATCAAGGACTTTTCCAACTGAGCTTTTTCAGCTAGTTCGATGTCCGTATTGTTCACTACGCTTAGTTTCGGGTTCATATTATTGTTATTCTTTTCAGTTTGTTTTTGCTTTGAGCATTAATTATGTTTCAAAGAGTATGTCGCAGTTCAGTTGAAAAAGGTTTAAATAGTGAAAATATTTTTGAAAATTTATTTAGATTAATAGATGCCAGAAATGCGTTTCCCAATATACGATTTGCATCTTAATCACTTTATTAATCCAACGCTTGTGCTACTTTATGCTGTAATGATTATCTTGATAACTGTTAAGGAAATGTCTGAATGTTAGTTGATGCGCTATTTGCAGGTAAACCAAAAGCGTTTGGACCTCGTCAATCTCCTAGCAGTATTATCAAACGGCCGTTTGAGCAACTACATATTGAAATTGACGGCGCTATTGAAGATGAGCAAGGTAACAAGAAGTTGCACGGCGGTCCTGAAATGGCATTGCACCAATTTTCCCAAGAAAGCTACGTCGTCTTGCAAAATGAATTTACTGCCATTGCTGAAAAGCTGGCCATCGGTAGCATTGGGGAAAACATTTCTGCTCCATTGATGAATGATCGTAACGTATTCATTGGGGACACTTACCGTATCGGTTCTGTGATCATACAAGTAAACTCTCCGCGCGCACCATGTGTCAAAATCAATCAACGCTATGGCTTTCAAAACATTGATTTGTTTATTGGTGAGCAAGGTATAACGGGTTGGTATTTCCGTGTAATCGAAACTGGAATAATGAACGTCGGCGATGAGATTAAGCTTGAGTATCGTTTACAAAACACGAAATCAATCGCGGAAATTATGCGCCTGGTGCGCGAAAAGGGTAGCCCAAGCAGTGAGAAACTTGATGCAGCTAAAATAAACGGCTTAGCGGCCGAGTGGCGTAGAAAGTTGACTAAATCAACGTGAGTAAATAAAGTCGAATAAATGTCGAATAAATAAAGCGGGAAAGGAAAGGTGATAAAGTAAATAGGCGGGCGCTCATGCACCGCACCTATTTTGATTTCAAGTGGCAAACAGCCGACTTAGTTGAACCAATGACGAGTTCGATTAGCAAACCACACCAAAGACAACATCACTGGCACCTCCACCAGCACACCTACTACAGTAGCAAGAGCAGCCCCTGAATGCAGTCCAAAGAGTGAAATAGCAACCGCGACGGCAAGCTCAAAAAAGTTTGAAGTACCAATCATACAAGCTGGCGCAGCAACGTTGTGAGGCAATTTCATGCGCTTCGCAAACCAATATGCGATGGCGAAGATGCCGTAAGTTTGGATCAGTAAGGGAATTGCGATCAGAACGATAGCTTCAGGTTTATTCATGATTGTTTCTGCCTGAAAGCCAAACAAAAGCGTCACCGTGGCGAGCAAGCCCATAATGGAAAAAGGCTTTATTGCTGCTAAGAATTGATCTAATTTTGAATGATCATTACCATTCTCAAGCTTTTTACGCGTTAAAGCACCAGCGATAAGTGGCACTAGCACATAGAGTACGACTGATAGCAAAAGCGTGTCCCAAGGCACTGTAATATCCGTGATCCCAAGCAAGAACCCAGCGATTGGAGCGAAGGCAAAGATCATTATGACATCGTTAATTGATACTTGTACTAAGGTGTAATTGGCATCACCTTTGGTTAACTGACTCCATACGAATACCATTGCAGTACAAGGCGCGACACCCAGCAATATCATACCTGCGATGTACTCTGTTGCCGTTTCAGGATCCACCCAATCAGCAAACAGAACTTTGAAGAATAACCAACCAAGGAAAGCCATTGTAAATGGTTTCACCAACCAGTTTATAACCAAGGTTAGTATGAGTCCTTTAGGCTTCTTTCCTACATCTTTTATTGATGAGAAGTCTATTTGCACCATCATTGGATAAATCATTAACCAAATTAGAATAGCAATGACAATATTCACATGCGCGTATTCTAACTCCGCAATAATGGCAAACACTTCTGGCATCATCGAGCCAGCGATAATCCCGACAATAATTGCCAGACCTACCCAAACTGATAAATAACGTTCAAACAATCCCATTTGAGTTTCCTTAAAGTGACTTTTGGTTTACGCGTTGACTGACTTGTTCTGCGCTTTCAACGCGCTCCGAATAACGGTCAACAAAATGCTCTTTATTATCTCTAAGCAATAAAGTGAATTTCATCAACTCCTCCATAACATCGACAATTCGATTATAATATGGCGAAGGTTTCATACGGCCATCCTCTTCAAATTCCAGAAAGGCTTTTGCCACAGATGACTGATTTGGAATAGTCACCATACGCATCCAACGGCCTAAAATACGCATTTGATTTACCGCATTGAAAGATTGGGAACCGCCACATACCTGCATTATTGCTAAGGTTTTGCCTTGGGTTGGGCGCACACCACCTAAACTTAATGGCACCCAATCGATCTGACTTTTGAAAATGCCTGTCATTGCGCCATGTCGTTCGGGCGAGCACCAAACTTGCCCCTCTGACCAAATCATCAATTCACGCAACTCTTTTACTTTGGGATGGAATTCATCTTCGGTGTCAGGTTGCGGCAATCCTTGAGGATTAAATATACGTGTTTCTGCACCAAACGCATTTAACAAACGAGCACTCTCTTCAACGACCAGTCGGCTAAACGAACGTTTTCTTAATGAGCCATACAAAAGCAGAATTCTAGGCTTATGTTGAGCAGCGATTTTTGCCATAGCTTGAATGCTTGGTACTTGAAGTTCATCGTTTATGATGTTTGGTAAGCTAGGATCGAGCACCGTCATTATTGCACTCCAATCGTGGCAAGCTCTGCCTTAAGTGCATCTTTATCTAAGTTTTTCGCAGCAATACTTTTTAGCTTGTTAACACGCTCGCTTATTTCGGTAATACAAGCTAAGAAGGCAGTCTCAATTTGCAAGTCGTCGCCTTCAATTTTGGAAGGATCACTTAAACCCCAATGCACTTTCAGGCTTTTACCAAAATAAACAGGGCAAGTTTCGCCAGCAGCAGAATCACAAACCGTCACGACTAAGTCGGGTTTGAAGTCTTCAAACTCATCCCAAGACTGACTTTGTAAACCTTCAGTTGAATAACCTTCTTGCTTCAAATATTTTAATGATAAGGGATGCACTTCTCCAACCGGCTGACTGCCCGCACTTTTAGCCTGAATAAGGCCGTTCGCCATTCCATTAGTAATAGCTTCTGACAAAATGCTTCTGCACCTGTTGTGTGTACATATATAGAGTATTTTCATGTTTAGTCGCCTTTAATTAACAACAAGAAAGTGAAGAGGATTGTGATGCCTGTAGTTTCTGTAAAGCAGAACTATAATAGTCATCGTTATTTTCAGCGGTATTATTTATGACGTCTTTCGTCCATTCCGGAAGTGCTGGGTGCAATTTGTAAAACACCCACTTACCGCGTCTTTCATCGACTAAAATGCCACATTTTCGTAACTGTGCTAAATGACGAGAAGCTTTGGGCTGGTCTAGGCTTAATGCAGCCATAAGATCGCATACACAAGCTTCTCCAGCTTTAACAATTAACAGAAGTGTTTTGAGTCGCGTTTCATCAGCGAGGCATTTAAAAAAGGTACACGGATTCATGCTCTACATATTCGAAATAACACATATGTGAAATTTCGCATATGAAAGCAATTTAATCAATAATTATTTTGATAGAGATAAAAAGAAAAAGCCCTAAAAGTCGAATTAACTTTTAGGGCTTTAAATAAATCTACGCTTTATTTACATATTTATATGTATGCTTTACGCGATTTCAAACAAACCCGCAGCACCCATACCACCACCAACACACATAGTGACGACCACATACTTAACACCACGACGCTTACCTTCTATTAAGGCGTGTCCTACCGCTCTTGCACCTGTCATACCATAAGGATGCCCTATAGAAATAGCGCCACCGTTGACGTTGTAAATTTCTGGGTCAATGCCTAACTTGTCTCGGCAGTACAATGCTTGACAGGCGAAGGCTTCATTAAGTTCCCACAAGCCAATATCATTAATGCTCAAGCCATGTAATTTAAGTAACTTAGGAATGGCATAAATTGGACCGATGCCCATTTCCTCTGGCTCATTTCCCGCAACAGTCATACCACGGTATATGCCTAAAGGTGCTAGACCACGCTTCTCTGCCATCTTAGCTTCCATAACAACACAGGCTGACGCACCATCGGAAAGCTGACTGGCATTACCCGCAGTTACACTTCCTCCTTCAACGACAGGCTTCAAGCCCTGCAAACTTTCTAATGTTGTTGATGGACGATTACCTTCATCTTTTTCTAAAGTTACATCTTTGAATGTAATCTCTTTTGTTTCTTTGTTCATAATGCCCATAGTTGAACTTAAAGGAACGATTTCATCATCGAACTTCCCAGCGGCTTGGGCAGCAGCGGTGCGTTGCTGAGACATCAAGGCATATTCATCTTGAGCTTCACGTGAAATATTAAATTTCTTAATAACGTTTTCAGCCGTATAAAGCATGGGCATGTAAGCATGCTCTGCTTTATCGGTTACGTTTTTATCCATGCTTTTACTTGCCCACTCATAATACTTAGCTTGGATTTCTGAAATGTTCTCTTGGCCACCAGCTACAACAACATCCATACCATCAACAATGATCTGCTTCGCTGCGTTTGCAATAGCCATAAGGCCCGATGAACATTGTCTATCAACCGTTTGCCCTGAAACCGAATAAGGTAAACCCGCGGCTAAACTCGCTAAACGAGCTATGTTGTTACCTGCACTCCCAGCATTCAACACCGAACCGATAATTACATCATCAATTTCTCCGCCTTCCACGCCAGAGCGCTCAACAGCATGTTTGATAGCATGCGCTGTCATAGTAGGTGATTTAATATTGTTGAATGCACCACGGTAAGCGCGACCAATGGGTGTACGTGCCGTCGAAACAATTACAGCTTCTTTCATAGCGAGATTCCTTATATTTGTAGTATCAGAGTGCGAGCTCAAAGCGCTTTGAATGACAACTCGACTTCAACCTTGCTCATAGACAATAATAGTGCGACTAAAGCAAATTGATATCAAGCCAATAGCTATTTTGCTTTTTTATGTGAATCAATACTTAATAGTGATAGTAATGGCACTCAAAGTTCTCAAAACAACGAACAAAAAATCCATAACTAGCCATTGCCAGTTGGTTTACAGGTACATATTTCAATACAATTAATATGTTTAATTTCTTGTTTTACACATACTAATGATTGACAGCAAGTGTTGCTAAAGGTAGTTTCAGTAACTTATATTCAAGCAATTCAGAAGCCATAATGGAGCTTCAGCTAACGCTTTAAACACTTAAATGGAACGCCATCAGATAAGGATCTTCAGTGGACAACTTCTTAGAGTACATTTTTAGTCTACCCATTATTGCTTTCACCATTCCATTGATGATCATGATCGTGTTTTGGCTTTTTGCCCTACTCGGCGCGATTGATATTGAAATACTCGACCCTGATGTCGATACAGATGCTGCTGACGGCACAGGCTCGTCCTTTTTAGAATCCTTAGGTTTAGATGGCGTCCCATTAACTGTCGCTATTACTCTTGTCGAGATATATGGCTTTGTATTTATTTACATGGCGAGAAAGTATATTGCGCCACTATTCGATGGTATTTTATCAGCAACTGCTTCTGGTTTCGTTCTGGCCGTATTCGCTCTCTTGTTAGCAATTCCATTCGCTGCATATACGAGCAAACCTCTTAGAAGTGTATTCAAAACTCACGAAGGCGTTAAAAAATCAGATTTAATAGGTACTTATTGCATCGTTACGACACAAACCGTAACAGAAAACTTCGGACAAGCACGCGCTGAAGATGGCATGATTTATAGTGTTAGAACCGCACCAGACAACCAAATTGCTGGCGGCTCAAGAGTTGTATTGATTGACTTTAACAAAGACGATGACACTTATATTGTAGTAACGGAAGCGGAATTAATGGCAATGTCCTCTACCCAACATATTTAATTTACACCCCCTTTTTTTAATCAATCCCTATTACCCAATTTTAGTAGTTTAAGGAGTAAACTTATGAGTGAAACACTTATTTTCTGGGCATCGGTCTCTGTGGCCGTTGTCGTCACCTTTCTAGCCATCGTTTTTATGCTGGCAAGATTGTACAAGAAAGTAGAACAAGGTCGAGCCATGATAGTCAATACCATGCGCTCCGAGCCAAAAGTAACCTTTACTGGTGGTGTCGTACTTCCTGTATTCCATAAACTCGAAGTGATGGATATTTCACTAAAAACCATCGAAGTTGATAGAAGCGGGACCGATGGCCTCATATGTAAGGACAATATCCGCGCAGACATCAAAGTTGCCTTCTTTGTAAAAGTGAATAAAAACCGTGATGACGTTCTTAAAGTTGCTCAAGCCATTGGATGTGAGCGCGCGTCAAACATTGCAACACTAGAAGATCTATTCAGTGCGAAATTCTCAGAAGCCTTAAAAACGGTTGGTAAGTCACTTGAATTCGAAGACTTGTATGCAAAACGCGATAACTTCCGCGATATGATCATTGATAATATTGGCACCGATCTGAATGGCTATGTGCTTGAAGACGTCGCAATTGATTATCTTGAACAAACGCCTATCGAGAAACTTGACCCAAATAACATTTTGGATTCACAAGGTATTCGAAAAATCACTCAACTTACAGCGGATCAACACATTCAAACCAACGTGTTCCAACGTGATGAAGAGATGAAAATTAAGCGCAAAGATGTTGAAACTCGTGAAGCGATTTTAGAACTAGAACGCCAAGAAGCCGATGCGGTAGCCAAGCAAGAACGTGAAGTTGCGACGGTTCGCTCAAGAGAAAAAGCTGAAACCGAGCGTGTTCAACATGAAGAACACTTGAAAGCTGAGCAAGCACGCGTATTGGCAGAGCAAGAAATTCAAGTTCAAGAGCAAAACAAACAGCGTGAAATTGAAGTTGCTGAGAACAATCGTTTACGCGCTATTGGCATCGAAGAAGAACGCGTTATTCGTGCTAGAGAGCTAGAGCAAATCGACCGTGAAAAAGAAGCATCATTGCAGCGTATTGCCAATGAGAAACTGATTGAACATGAGAAGCGTGAAATTGCAGAAGTTATCCGTTCGCGTATTGAAGTGGATAAGACAGTCGCGGAACGTGAAGAAGAAATTAACGAACTTAGAGTTGTTTCTGAAGCTGATCGCAATAAGAAATCTCGCGTTATTCAAGCGGAAGCTGAAGCTGAAGAAGCCCTGGTGAAAGATATCAAAGCAGCTGAAGCTGCTGAGAAATCAGCTGAATATCTTGCAAAAGAAAAATCTATCACGGCAACCGCCGACCTAGAGGTAGCTGAAAAACGCGCGCAGTCACAACGCCAAGATGCCGCTGGTCGTGAAGCACTTAGCGCCGCTGATGGCCTAGCCGAAGCGAAGGTAATGGAAGCCCAAGCATTAGCCAAAGAGAAAGAAGGAATGGCTGATGTACGTGTGAAAGAAGCGATGGCTGATGCAATTGAGAAAAGCGGTGTTGCCGAAGCTGAAGTGTTAGCGAAGAAAGCCGAAGCCGAAGCTGAAGGCATGACGAAGAAATTCGCGGCGATGGCCACTATGTCACCAGAGCAAAAAGCGCACGAAGAATTTAGAATGCGCCTTGATAAACAGCATGAGCAAATTATCAAGTCAATTGATACGAATGTCGATATCGCTCAGCAGCAAGCTATCGTATTAGCCGAAGCGCTGAAACAAGCAAACATCGATATCGTTGGTGGTGATACAGCTTACTTTGATAGCTTTGTTAAATCTTTGTCTGTCGGTAAATCGATAGATGGCACTATTGGTAAATCAGAGACTTTAGGCACAGCTTTTGCTCCACACTTTAAAGGTGATGCAAGTTTTGTTGAAGATGCGAAAGAGCTAGTTGCTGGATTTGGCGGCGCCAGTGGCAATGCCAAGGACACTGCCGTCACTGCACTAATTGCTAAATTCTTGAAAGAGAGCGGCGACAATCCGCAAGTGATGGAAATGGTAATGAACGCACTGAATAAAAAGACGAGTGGTGAAGGCGAACAAAGCCCTAGCTAAGACCGTTTGGCGATTACCAGCGCTGCACGCAAGCAGCGCTAACTTTTTATCGCCAAAGCTAGTAAGGTAAGGAGCAGGAATACGCATGGCAACGGAACAAGAACAGCTCGATCAAGCAGTCGCTGATGGTGGCGCTTACGAAGTGATTCGTGCGCGTTTGGTCGAGCAAGCCGCCGCGCTAAAAAGCAAAGTAGATAATCTAAACAACGCCCGCATCACCGAGTTTGGCCAAGCTAAACTTGACGTTTCTGGTCGCGTGAGAGTGCGCACCGAGAATAACTGCATAGCCCGGGATATCGTGCCTGTTGGTAACGATCTCTTATTTGCTTACAACGTGTTTATTGGTTTAAAAAAAGAAACACAAGTTGCCGATGTATTTAGCCTTTACCATCTAGTTGAAAAGGAAGGCACTTACGAGCTCGAACAAAAGGAATTATCTGGTAGTTTCTTAGATAACCCTACTTTCGTTAAAGAATTTAATGAGCTTTACACTTACTATAAAGAAGCCCGCTTAATACAATTAAAAGTACAAAATCAAACCTTATTCGCAGTGTTTCAAATTGGACAAAAACTAGAAGATATCCGTGTTTTCCAATGGCGAATAGAGAAGGACGGTAGCGCGAACTATATTGATAATCGCGGCGAACGCGCAATCAAAAAAGCCCCTTCACATGACTTTGAATGGCAAAACGTAGGGCGTGAACAACACGAAGAAGGAAGCCATCCCCACATCAACATTCTCGATGTTGTCTTTGTCGAAACCACTAACGGTCAACTGACAATAAAAGTTGAGAATAATACAGAAGACGGTCTCGGTATTTACAACGAAGAAGTAGAAGACAGAACGCAAAGTTTAGCTGACGCTGATGTGCAGTTTGCACGTGTCGGTTCACTGGTTCTTCTTAAAATTAAGCCTTATCGCGAAAAGAATTACCGCTATTTAGTCTTCAATACTCGAACAAAGCAAGTAAACCGCATTGACGAGATTGGTTTGGCCTGCGTTTCTTTACCTGAAGATCATGGCATTATTTTCCCTGGCGGATATTATCTTCAAAATGGCGAAACGAAAAAGTTTCCCGATGATATTCCTGGTTTAACATTCAGGCGCATGCTCCGCTCACCGAATGGTGAAGACGTTCTATTTATTTTTTATGAGCCCGAGTCTGGATTAGCAGGTTTATATTCTTATAACCTCATTCGTAAAGAGCTGCAAAACCCGATATACGCTCATGGTTACAGTATTTTTGAAGATGGCAAAATGGTCATCTTTAGTTCTGAAGATGAAGCCACTCGCGTGCATCCGATGCAGGTTTGGGAAACACCTTATTACAGTGATGAATTTGCAGCAAAGCAACCGAGCACCGACAGCTTCTTTAGCAGGATCGGTAATAAGGAATTGGTCCGAGGTATCTCCGATTTAGTATCCATTCACCGTATTGTGAATACCAATAACCCTACTCGCGCTTCTTACGAGGACTTGATTAAGACTGCCAAGTCTATGTTCGATACGTATTACTGGATGAGCGATGCCGAAGTTGACGGACTCGGCGATATCATCAAAGAGATTAATACCACAGCAGAACTGGTCATTGACGAATTTGAAAAAGTGGAACAAATTCGTGAACAAGCAACAACGGCATTATCTGAAGCTGAGGAAAAACAACAAGAAGTTATTAGCGCAATTCGCATTTCTAGTTGGAAGACGCCGCAGGAGTTCGTCGATTGTCTAATGTCCTTGCGCAAACAGCGCGGATTTTTAGTGACTCTAAAAGACCAACGGTATATTGACCGCGAGCGCCTAGAGCAACTCGATGAAGCTGCCAACGAGGCTTTTGATGAGGTAAGCAATGCCACTGTGCAATTCCTGTCGCATGATACCGCTCTTCAACCTTACATCGACAGTATCGAAACTCTCGATAAGCGAATTGCGAGCGCTGAAATTGTCGTCGTCATTGATGAAGTTAACGATGAACTAGAAAAGCTATCGTTAGGTTTGGACCTGCTTACTGAAGTCCTCAATGGCCTTAAAATTGATGATGCGACTAAACGCACAAAAATCCTAGATGATATCTCTGAAATCTACAGTAAATTAAATAAAATAAAAGCTCAGGGAAGAAACCGTCGCAAACAACTAGGTTCCAGCGAAGCCACTGCAGAATTTGCAGCACAATTTCGTCTCTTCTCACAAAGTATCAATAGTGCGTTAGTGATGGCAGATACGCCTGATAAAGCGGAAGAGCAGTTATCTCGATTGCTAATCCAGCTAGAAGAGCTTGAATCAAAATTCAGTGAATTTGACCAATTCCTCGCTGACATAATGGAGAAACGCGAAGAGTTGCATAGCGCATTTGAAAGCCGCAAACAAAGCTTAATGGAAGAACAGCAAAGGCGCGCACAAAATATTTTTAGCGCCGCAGAAAGAATCCTAAAAGGCGTTAGTCGACGCGCAATGGGCTTTAATGATGCGACCGATTTAAATACCTATTTCGCTTCAGATCCTATGATCATGAAGATTGCAGATTTAGTTGCGCAACTGCGTGACATCAACGACGCCATTAAAGCGGATGAACTTGAAGCCCAACTCAAGAGCGTAAAAGAACAAGGGATACGTTCACTGCGCGACAAGCAAGATATATTTGAAGATGGTGGCTCTGTCATTAAGCTGGGCAAACATAAGTTCAGCGTGAATAAACAGGCCCTTGATTTAACCTTGATACCTAGAGACGATGGACTCTATCGTCATTTAGTAGGGACTGACTACTTCGAAGCAATTCACAATGAAGAATTAAATTCCCTGCGCCCTTATTGGCAACAAAACTTAATTTCCGAAAACCAAGAAGTGACTCGCGCTGAATTTTTAGTATCGGTAATTTTAAAAGATGCGGAAACACAGCAAAACGGCTTATCTTTAAACAGACTCTACGAATTAGCAGAGGATGATAAAGCCCTTTCGAAACTGATTCGAGAGTATATGACCGCTCGTTATCAAGAGGGTTATGAAAAAGGCATACACGATTCTGATGCTTTGCAGATTTTGCAGGCCTTACTGCCAATTCATGCAAAAGCTGACTTGCTTAGGTATGCGCCGGAAGCAAGAGCTTTAGCTATGCTCTTTTGGACTCATAGCACAGCATCAGAAAATCAGAAGCGGATATGGCAAAGCCATGCAAAAAGTGCGTACTTACTATCATCCTCATTTCATACAATACAGGGATTTGTTCAATTACGGGAGCAATTGAAGGAAGAGTTCAGTGCGTTTGTAACACGCTACCAATTACATTTTGCACCCTCGGTGCAAATTCAAAGCGCCGAGTATTTAAGCTTAGAGCTTGCACAAAGCAAACTTGCTTTTATCAGCAGTCAATCGGCTGTTAATATTCAAAAGCAGTTTAGCGAAGAGCTTAAAAAGCTCGGTCACAGTAGTGATTTTAACAATGCAATGCTGCAGTTTAATGAGCTCATTAAACAAGACATAAAACCAAATGCTGTAGTAAATGGATTAGAAGAGCAATGGACGCTAACGAATGCATGGATATTTGCAACCTTGGCAGGCAAAGCCGATCTAGAACAACAAAAGCATTATGTAGATGAAGCAACGGCCTTGGTTCTTGTCGGTACTGAGCTTCCATTGCGAAGTAGTAGTATTAATTTGAATGCGAAGGTCACCGATTTATTAAGCGACCACCTTCGAATTAAAGACTCAAGCATGTCGATTGCTTTGGACGAATTTAATCAAAGACTGTCTCGCTACCATAGTGTCGATGTCCCTAACTATAAGCGTTATCACGAACTGCGCAGCAAGCTAATGAAACAGAGCCAGAAAGAGCTGCAATTAGATGCCTACAACGCTAAGCCCTTAAGCTCGTTTGTGCGTAACCGCTTAATCAACGAAGTTTACTTGCCCATTATTGGTGATAACCTTGCAAAACAGATGGGTACCGTTGGTGAAAATAAACGTACCGACTTGATGGGTTTACTCTTACTCATCTCTCCGCCAGGTTATGGTAAGACGACCTTGATGGAATATACCGCCGCTCGTCTTGGCTTGGTGTTCATGAAAATAAACTGCCCGTCGCTAGGTCATGATGTCACATCAATTGATCCTGAAAACGCACCGAATGCGACAGCTAAGCAAGAATTAGAGAAGTTAAATTTAGGTTTGGAAATGGGTAATAACGTTATGTTGTATCTTGATGATATACAACATACGCACCCTGAGTTTTTACAGAAATTCATTTCACTTTGTGACGGAACGCGCCGTATAGAGGGCGTATGGAAAGGAGAAAGTAAAACCTATGATATGCGCGGCAAGAAATTTTGCGTAGTCATGGCCGGAAACCCATACACCGAATCAGGTGATGTATTTAAAGTCCCTGACATGCTGGCAAACCGCGCGGACATCTATAACTTAGGTGACGTCCTTGGTGGTAAAGAAGAGCAGTTTGCGTTGAGTTATATTGAAAATGCACTCACTTCTAACCCTGTTCTAGCTCCACTTGCGTTAAGAGATATGAAAGATGTATACAAGTTTGTCGCAATGGCTGAAGGTGAAGAAGTAGCTACAAGTGATTTAAGCCATCAATATAGCGCTGCCGAGGTAAACGAAATTGTAGCTGTTCTGAAGCATTTAAAAGTGATTCAAGAAGTCATTTTGAAAGTGAATTTACAATATATCGAATCGGCTGCTACGGCTGAGGATTATCGCCAGGAACCGCCATTCAAATTGCAAGGCAGTTATCGCAACATGAATAAGATGACAGAGAAAGTGTCTGCCGTAATGAATCAGGCTGAGCTTATGCGATTAATTGGTGACCACTATACTGGCGAAGCGCAAACTCTGACATCAGGGGCGGAAGAGAACCTGTTAAAACTTGCTTTATTACGCGGTGTAATGAGCCCAGAACAAGAGGCTAGATGGCAGCATATTTGTTCTGCTTTTGATAGCAAGCAGTCTCAAAATATTGATGGCGACCCGCAGTTACAAGCTGTGAGACAGTTGTCTAGTATGGCCAGCGCCCTTGAAGCGATTAAAGTAGACATGGAACAGTCAGATACCAGTGACCTTATTCGTCCTATTAACCGGGTTGCTGCGGCCATGCAATTATTGAGTAAAGCTTGGTCAGGGGAACCAAAAACAAGTACCAAAAAGAAAACGACTAAAAGTAAGAGTGAAGATAAAAAGTAGTCAGCTTGATCATGAGCCAAGTAAACTCGAAAGGCAGGTGAAATTAAGTGATTTATAAAAAACAGACAACTCGCCAACGAAGCTTAGAATATGGAAAGGTAAGCCTTTTTCATATTGTTGTGGCGAGCCTGTTTATTGTTATGGTCGTCGTTGCATTGTTGCTATATCTTCCATCCAACACTTACATTGAGCAGTATGTAGAGCCTCAAAATGACAGTGAATATTCATTGCCCGCATTAGAGCTAACTGAAGAAAAAGCAACGATAAACAAACCTACGAGAATTGAATCTGCAGCGCCTTTAAACTCGACTCTCGGTTATTGTGCAGACAAAGACATCGAGATTATTGGTTACGATTGGGAACAGAATATCGCTAGAGCCAAAACGTACAGCGCGAACCGCAAAAGCATTGATTCAAGTAATTTAAAGCATAGCCCTTCTTATCATCAATACTCGATGAATAATCGACAGAGTCAGTATGGTGATCTGCAAACACTATATGACGAATCAGATAGTTTAATGATGCCGATGGGTCAGGATATTATCTCGGAAATATCCAACACTAAAAACGATGATTTTGAATCGCTTAACCTTAAATATGCAGGCAACAAAGAGTACCTAACAGCAATTTTAGCCGTATTTAGTAGACAAATTAGTATTGAGTCTTTCAAACAAATTCTTGATACGCACGACGATATCGACAATGACTTTGTATTTAAGTTATTTAGTTCCAGCTTCCAAATATCAACCAGTTTTTTGGAGGTGCTCCTTGAAAAAGCGTCAGGATCATCGCCTTTATCAAAGAGCTATGTTGATAGGGGCAACGATCTATTATTTCTTGCCCTATCCAATGGCAACTTCGAGTACCTGCCTTACATACTCAATATGGATATTAACTTCTACCCAAATCAAGATGCGTCACTTTATTACGCATTGAAAAACGGTGCCCAACGCACTTCCATGAGTAAGTTAGCTTTTATTCAAATGCAACAACAGCTTGAAATTATTGTCGGACCACCCAGCTTCAACGACTTAATTGCCATCAGTCTATTTACAAAAGACAATGTGATGGACAAGTTTATCGACTATGGACTAAATATTGAGGACTACATAAGATACACGCCAAACTTGGATATCCTTGATCTCAGTGATAAGGAAATTGCTGAAAAACTCAACGCCGCTCGCAGAAAATGGCCTTTGTACATCTTGCGAGTTAACCCCAATTCTGATTGCATGAATGCAACCGAATTTCATTGGACTCAAGAAGAATTATTAAGCTGGTATAACACTCGAATTAAGTCTGATGAAGACTTTGCAGAAGTCGATAAAGAGCTCGCCGAAATATCTAGGCTATATGTTGCTAGAGCAAACGTGATGTATTACTCAGGGACTTTGGATTTAAAGCCTCAAGAATTCAGAGTTGATGAACATAGGGCTTTTTTCGATAATGTTGTAGGTGCCATTTTTGAACCTGCTCCGAACATGGATACCAGTGAACAATTGGCATTGCTGTCGGCAGAAATAAATACTTTAGAAAAGCAGGAGATCCTTCGTTTTTATATAATTTCATTAGTCCGCAGTATTCGAACTCTCGACGCATCAACCAATCTCGGCTTTGTATACAATGATAGTGATATGCTCGCTGCGGTTCGCGCTAAAAACAAAAATGCCATTAATTGGCTGTTGAAAAACGGCGTAGGCCTCAGTGGTGCCGACCACTTAAATAATGGCGTATTGAAATGGCTTTTACTGACTAAAAGTGAAAACTTTTTTAATCCAAGTCAATTGGAAAACATGCCAACAATATACAATCCGTCTTCACTCAATCCACACGAATTACATTATTTGCAATGTGAAAACTATGGCTCAGTAGACCCCGCATTCCGCCGCTCCGAAATAGGCAAAGACGTAAAGCAACAAGTTCGAACTGATCTCTGCGAAAAATTATCTGGATATAAACAAGCAATTTCTTCACCGCTGTAGTTTCACCCTTCGGCCTAAGTTGTTTTAGCGGTTCACCACATCGCTCCTGCTAAAAGCCCATCATTCCTGCCAAAAGCCCGTCACTCTAGCTAAAAGCCCGTCGTTCCTGCGCAGGCATAATACTGTTCGTTTAAGACATCGACCGTCATTCCTGAGGCGTCAGGAATCTCCTTGGAACCCAGAAAATTAGGTTTAAGGCTTGTTTTTAAAGCAAATCATCGTGTTCCAAGGAGATTCCGTCCTTCGACGGAATGACGAAGTTTATGCTTAACCGAACATAATTGTGCCCTCGCAAGTACTAAGGGGCATTTATTACGGCGTTTAAAACGCCACCTAGCTAGTGACTTCTTCTAGCTCAAGTAAGTCGCCTGGCTCGCACTCTAAGGCCTCACAAATAGCCAACAAGGTAGTAAAGCGAATCGCTTTTGCTTTCCCTCTTTTCAATGTTGAAAGGTTAGCCATCGTAATGCCTACTTTTTCTGATAATTCAGTTAATGACATTTTTCGCTGAACCAAGAGTAAGTCGAGATTTACTTTAATTATCTTGTCCATTTATATAGTCAGCGATTGTTCATACTGAATTCGCGCTGCCTCCTTGATAACTTGTGCGATTACTAGAATAGTCACACCGGTGAACAGGCCTAACATATTGATACTGAAAGCGGGGCTTAGCTCCACGTCAGCTGCCAATTGGCCCACATCGGAAATGATCACCATACCACCAAGGTAGACTGCAAACGGGTTGAGAATATTCCAGATAATAAACACGAGTCCCAAATTACGTATGAGCCCTGGGTTTTCATCATGGAACGGTTGCTTAAGTGCCAAGTTCGTTAGTATCTTGCGCCCCAGCCAAATGCCCACAAGGCTAACAAGGCCCATCACTACAATGATAAAGTTGGATACGTACCACGCTTTATGACTCTGCGTGTTATTCAATTTTACCTCGCCTTGGCCATGCATAATCTCACTGATAGCGGCTTCATCACTAAGTGATATCGGTTCTGAACTAGTATGTACTTTAAATGCTATGGGGAAGGTAATATCCGTATGACGCTCACTTGCTGCGTCTGGAATATTTAGGCCTATTACCAATATCGCAACTGACCAAGCGGAAAGCGATAAAATGGAAAGGTACCAAAAGAAGTCCATAAATTTCTTTACGATTTGAGTGAGACGCATGTACTGCTTGTCGTCCATTGTTGTGTTTGAATCTTGCATGTTAATGTCCTGTGGTTTTAATCAACTCACAAACACTATAGACACAAAAATACCGTTTATCAATTATTTTTTATCGTTATTCGATATATAAATATTGATATTAGATAACTAACAGTTGATATAATACAAGTAATCTACTGATAACACGTCATTTTCTTATCATTATTTTGCCACCGCAACTTTATACAAAGTTGCGGTGTTTCTAATTTCTAAACGCCACTCTTAAACAGAGTGTTGCCTTAGCAATTAAGCTTCTTGGATAATTACCAATTTAACTGAAGACATTACTTCTGAGTGCAATTGAATATCGATTTCGAATTCGCCTGTCTCACGTAAAGTACCAGTAGGTAATTTAACTTCTGCTTTAGTAATCTCAACGCCAGCTGCAGTAACTGCATCTGCGATATCGCGAGTACCAACAGAACCGAACAACTTACCTTCGTCGCCAGCAGGAGATGCGATAGTAACTGCTTCAAGAGCAGAAAGTTTATCAGCACGTGCTTGCGCAGCAGCTAGTTGCTCAGCAATTTTAGCTTCCAACTCAGCGCGACGTTGTTCAAACTTTTCAACGTTAGCTTTAGTTGCTGGAACAGCTTTTTGCTGTGGGAATAAAAAGTTACGTGCGTAACCTGATTTTACTGTGACCTTGTCACCTAGACCGCCTAAGTTGGCGACTTTGTCTAGTAGTATGATTTCCATCTTGCTACCTCTTTGCCAATCTTATTTGTGTGAGTCTGTATATGGTAACAATGCTAAGAAGCGCGCACGCTTAATTGCAGTTGCCAACTGACGCTGATATTTAGCGCTAGTACCAGTAATACGGCTAGGAACAATCTTACCGCTTTCAGTTACGTAGTTTTTCAACATAGGGATGTCTTTATAGTCAATAACTTCTGCGCCTTCAGCTGAAAAGCGGCAAAATTTACGACGTCTGAAAAAACGAGCCATTATGCGTCTCCTTCTTCTGATTTAACTTCTTCCGTTGCAGCAGGAGCAGTTGTTTCTGCAGGTGCATCGTAAGATTTTTCATCACGTGGTGGTCTACGATCGTCGCGACGCTCTTCTTTAGCCATTGGAGACTGTTCAGTAACAGCGTCTTTAAGGCGCATAACTAGGTTACGTAGAATGATGTCGTTAAAACGGAAAGCAGTTTCTAATTCTTCAACAGCTTCTGCAGTTGCTTCAGCGTTAATAAGAACGTAATGAGCTTTATGAAGTTTTTCGATTGGATAAGCCAATTGACGGCGACCCCAATCTTCCATACGGTGGATTTTTCCGCCGTCTTGCTCAAGAATACCAGTGTATTTTTCAATCATGCCTGGCACTTGTTCACTCTGATCAGGGTGAACCATGAATACGATTTCGTAATGTCGCATTATTGCTCCTTACGGTTGTAGTCTCGCGTAGTGAAGTCGTCTACATGGAGACAAGGAACTGAGATGTTGACTTCAAGGGCGCGCATTGTACACATTGATGTCTTTATATACAAGCTATAAATGCGCTGTTCGAAGGACTTTGGATATTAACGTAGCCAAGCGTAACTAAACTTCATGAACACCGACTGCTGATTGGTTTTGAGCTTATTTAAGGAATCGTTGTCATACGCACTATCGGCATAACCAACAAAGAACTTGGTTAAGGGGTTTAGCTTATAAGAATACAATAGCTGGAATCCCACATTTTTTGAGTCTTCATCCACATCAAAATCATAGTTATCTTGATTTCTGCTGATGTCTGAATACGCAAGTGTCACTCTAAAAAATTGTTTTTGATCAAACTGATACGTCATTCTTATATCGGTGAGATTAGCATTAAAGAGTGGCTTGTCATTTGAATCGAGTTTGCTATAGGTGTGCTGCATATTCAGCTTTATATGTCTGCCAAGATTCAAGTTAATGAAGGGTTCGATATAAACTTGTTCGCCAAGTCTGTTGTTCACAAAATCGACTTCATCACCTACACGTTGGAATACGCCAAAATTTAGATGCTGATTCGGACTCGTTCTAAAGAACATTTTGTAGGAGTATTCTTGGAATAAATTCGAATTACCATCTATTGCGAGAATACTAGGATCGATGCGAAGGCCTACACGATCTCTTTTGCGCGCACCTACTTCAAATCTTGTTTGATAGTCGCCTGAAATTCGAATTCGCCCCTCTAACTCCTTTTCAATTAACTCTCCCTCGCCGTTGTGTGAAATATCCCAATCACCATCTATATTAATGTTGTTCCACCAAGAGTTTTCATTCCACCAGTTATAGCCACCACCAATGACGGATACCCGTCTATCCACTTGCGATTGAAAACCTAAATCTGCACGATAGCCTTCGTCAGCATATTGATGTCTTGCTCGAATGTAATAGTTACTGGTTTCTTTTCGATAATCGAGAATGTAAGAAAGGCCCGTGAAACTCCCCTCCTTATTGGTACGTAAAGTAGATTCGTTATAATCAGATGGGTTTAAGCACTCTTCATCACAAAAGCCTTTGT
This sequence comes from Glaciecola sp. MF2-115, assembly GCF_047250385.1. NCBI lineage: Bacteria > Pseudomonadati > Pseudomonadota > Gammaproteobacteria > Alteromonadales > Alteromonadaceae > Glaciecola > Glaciecola sp. MF2-115. The sequence goes on along the minus strand of NZ_JBLBVM010000046.1, from coordinate 3,393 downwards.
AGAGTTCATCTGGATATTCCGTTTCCGTCGCAATTATTTGCGCTGATATCGTATCTTGATCGGACAAACGGTACTTAAGATCAATCGAACTTAAATAGTTGTGATAATGATCCGCTTCTCTTAAAGTCAATACAGTACCAATGGCTAAATCATCGGAGTAGTCAAAACGGTATCTCCCACCCAAATTAAGTGAGGCCTCTTCAAAGGAGGCGACGCTTGAACCTAAGTTACCTGGCACTAGGAATGTAGTTTGCTCATCATTTGCGACAAACAGACCTAGGGAATGTTTGTCCTTGCGACCAGTAATCTTCAAACCATAATCTGGTGCGTTGATGTTTCTGGTGTAAATTAAATTTTGGAAAGATGAGAAATAGTCTGCATTTTTAACGAAGAAAGGGCGACGTTCGCCGAAGAAGAGCGCAAATGTGTTATTGATACTAAGTTGAGCGACATCCGCCTCAACCTGAGAAAAATCTGGATTCAATGTTCCTTGCAGGCTGATTTCTGGAGTAATCGACCAATTAACGTTAAGTCCAACTTCTTGGTTATTTTGATAATCCCAATCATTACTCTGCTCGGGATCCCGAGTTCTCGCAGCACCTAAAACCGCAGTAGGAACAATAGCTAAACTCTCGCCTTGTCGCGCATTTTTGAAGCCCCTCGCGCCGCCCATTTGGCACAAATTACAAGCGTTATCGCGATCGGTCGGCAGATGAGAGATTCTGAGTTCATCAGCGCGTGGATAAAAACGAACAAACTCAATACCCCAATGCTTTTCCTCTTCTGACTCTTCGAAGTTCATAAGACGTAATGGAATAGCAAACTCAACAACATATCCCTTATCAGTAATGCGTCCTTCAGATAGCCAAATACCGTTCCAGCTGGCACTTTCATTACCCGTCATTTCATTTTCGATGCTGTCGGTTTGCACGCCCAATGGGTTAACAAAGTACTGATAAGCTAATCTACCATCGCCGTATGTATCAATTTTGACTCCAACCATGTCTTGGCCCCATGTATCATCACGGTCACGCAAAAACACTCGGATATCGTCTGGCTTGAAATCATGAGCAATATACGCAACGTAAAGGTTGGCACCATCTTCATAGTAGAAAACATCAGTATTAACGGGGGGAATTGTGTTTTCGAAAGGCCTGACAACATAATTCAAATGTGCTTTGCCCGCCTTTTGCCAAACCGCTTCGTCAAGAACACCATCGATAGTCGGCTTTTCATTGTGAAAAGGAATGCTAATTGTATCGAATTTAGATTTAAGTAACTGAGGTGGGTTTTGTATATCTTGAGCATTGGCAGAAGAAATGAGAGTAATAAAGACAAACAGCAAAGCTGCGGAGAAGGATAAACGGCCTGTTCTGAGTTTCAACATATACTTCCTAATCTTTTACAACACAGATATTCTGAACAAAACAATCCCAATGTTCTAAAGAGGCAATTATTGCTCCTTTCACACCTTACAATGCGAGTTAAGTCAGTGAAACGCGGAGTTTACTGGTTTATCTGACAAGTTACCATGCGTCAAAGCGGATGATTTGGATTAACATTTGTAACAAGATATAAACTTTAGTTTATAAAATACCCACCATTCATAATAGTCAGCTAATTTCTAAGCAACAGAGTCTAATTGGCAGATTTTAGAGTGTTAGTCGTAACTGACGTCGAAAAGGTTGCTATATTCCTGAAAAAACGCCAAAGAAATAAAGCGATATTCATGTAATAAAAAGTGAATTTCACTGGCATTTATTATAATGTCTTTCGGCAAGTAACACTTTTGTATTTTTGCAGTCATTAATCAAAAAGGAGTTTGAAGGAAAATGACATCCCGAATTCAAAGCTTAGATGTATTGCGAGGTATTGCAGTTTTAGGCTTACCCACAATGAATATCATCTCGTTTTCAATGCCGTCAGCTGCATATTTAAATCCCACAGTGTTCGACAATACAAGTGCTATGAACCATTTTCTTTTTTCGTTATTTCAGATCTTCGCCGATCAAAAATTCATGGGATTATTCTCGATTCTTTTCGGTGCAGGTATAATTCTATTGGCGGAAAAGCGCAAAGAACGAGGACAATGCACATTCTGTGGTCACTTCTCGAGGATGTTTTGGTTATTGGTCTTTGGTATTTTACATTACTGGTTCCTCTGGTACGGCGATATACTTTCAATCTATGCGCTCATTGCGCTTTTTGTTTTTCCTTTTTATAAATCTTCCACCAAGTTTTTATTAAGCATTACGATCATAAGTCTAAGCTTGAGCGTCATTCTTAGCTCCAACGCCTATGTCACTGAGGCCGTTATGGGAAGAACTGCCAAGCTTGAGTTAATGCAGGATTATTCGCCCAGTCAGGAGCATGTAGATAAGATCAAAGAGCAACGTTTATCTCCTTCCTATCAGGACAACATGCTCGAATATAGAGAAATATTCTTCCAAGACTTAGATGAGGATATGCAAGACGATCAAAATGAGAATGAAGCAGACTCCTATGTGACCGATCAACTTTTCTATCAGGCTGTATGCAAAGTTTTTGGCTTAATGACATTAGGCATGTTGTTATATCGAACAGGCTATTTAAGCGGACAACGCTCTAGAACCGAATATCAATTGATGGCGCAATTTGGTTTTATAATTGGTATGAGTTTTACTTTCTCTGCTTTATTTTGGAACTACACCCACAACTGGGATGCCCAAGCATACTTTGAATACGGCATGCTTCTCTCGAATATCGGCTCAATTGCAATGACCATCGCCTATATTGGCTTATTCGTATTGCTTCAAATAAATGGCTATTTTGGCAGAGCAACCGAATACGTTGCTAGCGTGGGCAGAATGGCCTTAACGAACTACCTGATGCAATCATTCATTTGCATCGTTATTTTCTATGGCTTTGGGTTGGGCTTATATGGCTCACTAACACGATTAGGTCTTATCCCTATTATCGTTTTGATATGTGGTTTTCAGCTACTATTTTCAAAGTATTGGCTGAGCTATTTTATGCAAGGGCCGTTTGAATTTCTCTTGAGAACATTAGCTACGTTTAAGATTCAAGGTATTCTAAAGCCAAGTACAAGTGCTTGAGTGGCGTTGTTTATGTTGGCGTTTTTTGATGCTTCTTGCCTTTTGCTGCTGTGTAGGTAGGCAGTGGCCTCCTTAGAGGCAGATTTTTGCTCGTCACCACCGCGCAGGCGGTGGTCTCATTAGAGCCTAAACCAGACCGTACCTGATACATCCAACGCGTCATTCCTGCGAAGGCACTGAGGGCTCCCCAAAAATTTGAAAAACATAGTGGATTGTGATCTTATTATTTTCGCCAAAAAACAAATAAGAGATCCACTATGTTTAAGACACAATATTGCCATACTTTATTAAAATCGTC